>CANIXE010000051.1 GCA_947470885.1 Planctomycetota bacterium | reverse complement strand
GTCTGGAAACGCAAGTGGTGCGCAGATGCAAGGCGCTTCAAACCTCGCATGGCAGCGCCATGCGAGGTTTGAAGTAACGCAGCAGGTGCGCTCCAATTGCGTTTTCCAGGATGAATTTTTGCCGCGTAAGCCCACCCTAGCGCCCGTGATCGTTCCTGGCTGAATCCCCGCCATGACCAGCACCCGTTCCATCGTCATCCTCGGCGCCCTGGAACAGGAATTGGCGGCGTTCCATCGGCGGACCACCAACGGGAAGTGGCGTGGGGTGGACGTCCATTTTGCCCTGACCGGGGTGGGAAAGGTGGCGGCGGCGGCCACCACCCAGCGGGTGATCAGTGAGCATCGGCCGGCGGCGGTGTTGTTCACCGGGGTAGCAGGCAGTCTGGATCCCGCGCGAAAAATCGGCCATATCGGGATTGGCGTGGCCGCCATCGATGCGGATTTCGATGTTCGGGCGTGGATGCCCGGGCATGCCCGGGGCCAGCTGCCGTTTGGCGGCGGGCGGCTGTGGGCCAGCGATCCCGCCTTGGTGCGCTTGGCCTTGGAAGCTCCGGTGCCCGGGTTGTTTCCGGCGTACATCGCCACGGGCTCGGCGTTTCTCGATCATCCGGCGAAGGCGGCGTTCCTTCGCAATGTCCTACCGGATCTGGAAGCCGAGGTTGGTGGCGGGCTTCGCCGGCCGGATCTCATCGAGATGGAGGGATCGGCGGTGCTCCAGGTTTCTGCCGCGAACCGGGTGCCCGCCTTGGCCATCCGGGCCGTCAGTGACGGCGTGGAAGGGGATGCAGTGGCCGATTTCAACGCCTTCGTCGACCAAGCGGTGGAAGTCTACGCCGGGGTGGTCGAACACGTCCTGGATCACGCCAGGTTCTGAGATTCCACCACGCCGGCTACAAGTTTCACCCTGGAAAACGCAATTGGAGCGCACCTGCTGCGTTGCCATGCCGCGGCTTGAAGCACCTTGCATCTGCACACCACGTGCGTTTCCAGACGCATCATTTGGGTGAAACAACCGTCGAGGCAAAGACTTGAAAAATTACAGCGGGGATTCTGCACATGGCCAACTCAACTGCGTTATTGAGGATGAAAGGTACGTTGGTGACGTCGCTGTTCGGCAAGGCGGCGTGGGGACAACGACATCAGGAGGCCGGTACGGGTACAGGAATCCGGTGCTTCCGTCGAATCAAAGTCCCTGTTCGGAAGCTTTGACGATGGCCGGCAACTCTTTGACCAGTTCCTCCAGCTTGCCCGTGGATAGGCCGGAGGCGTGGAGCAGCACGGCGTCGATGCTGGTTTCGAAGGGGTGATCCTTGAGGACGCCGATTCCGGCGGAGTAGATCAGCCGTTCGGCCAGACGGACGCTGGCCAGGGTTTTGAGGACCGTCGGGCTGGCGGTCTGGGGGATGCGGTGGTGGTGGGTGATCACCAGGCGCAGATCGTCCGGCAGGGTCCAGCGCTGGGCCACCCGTTCCCCGGCCCAGGCGTGGTCGATTCCCAGGATGTCCCGTTCCCGGCGGAGGATGTCCAGGTCCGAGACGGATTTGACCTCGGTCAGTTTGCGCAGGGTGACCTTGCGCTCGGTGAGGA
This sequence comes from Planctomycetota bacterium, assembly GCA_947470885.1. Taxonomy (GTDB): domain Bacteria; phylum Planctomycetota; class UBA11346; order UBA11346; family UBA11346; genus CAIUVD01. The sequence goes on along the minus strand of CANIXE010000051.1, from coordinate 8,267 downwards.
AGGGGCCCAGAACCAGCATCCCCACATCCCGGAGCAGGCCGGCGACGAAGTATTCCTCAGCGGCATCCTTACCGGCGCCATTGCGTAGGGCCACCGCCCGGGCTAGGCCGGCGGTGGCGATGCTGTTGGTCCACAGACCCTTGGCCTGGAAGCCGTAGGCCGACAAATCTGTGTCCAGCAAAGCGGACGTGCTGGCCGCCACGGCCAGGCTCTTCAAGCTGGCAAGGCCCACCACCGCCACCGCCTGGGCGATGCTGGAGACTGGCTGGGGCAGGTTGTAGAATGGGCTGTTCACCAATTTCAGCAGGCGCCCTGCAAGGGCCATGTCCTGGCTGATCAGGGATTCCAGATCGCTGGTGGCGCCGGCGGTGTTGCCGGCCTTCACCAGCAGCTTTTGAACCACCAGGGGCATCGAGGGGATTTTCTCGATGGCCGCCAGGGCTTCGGCCTCGCTGACGCGTTGGGGACCGCCGAGGACGCTACGGTAGGCCAGACCGCTTTCCGGTTTCCCGGAGGCCGCAGGGGGACTGGCCGGGGCCGTTGGCGGCACTGGTTGGCCCGGCGGGCCCTTGCGGAAGCGATTGAAGAGGTCATCAGCCACGGCGCGACCCTAACCAGCCATCCCCGGGGAACAATCCCATCTCCGTGAACCGTTCATGGGTCAGGGTGGGTGCGCCGCTCAGGTGGCCAAGATGACCAAGGTACCCTTCGATGAGCCGCCAGGCGTGGACGATGGAGGACGGGGTGCCCCCGGTGAGGAAACGGCCAGGGGCTGGGGATCTCTGGGCATGGCGGGACGTGAACGCCCTCCCCCGGAATATTTACCGTGGTACGGATTCCAGGGGGCGTCGGCGGCGGGCCGCCGGATCCCCCAGTTGGCCGCAGGCGGCCATCACGGCATCTCCCTTGGTCAGGCGCAGGCGCACCGGGATGCCGGCGGCGTCCAGGCGATCCCGGACGGCCATCACTTCGTCGTCGGTGGGGGCCCGCCAGGGCCGGGAGGGGATCGGGTTGAACGGAATCAAGTTCACCAGCACCGGCAGGCCCGCCAGCCAGGCGATGAGATCGGCGGTGTGCCCCGGGCCGTCGGTGAGGCCGGGGATGACCACGCAGCTCACCAGGATCCGCCGGTCCTTGGGAATGGGCACCGCCGCCACTGCTTTTTTGAGTTCGGCCAGGGAATGCAGGCGGTTCACCGGCATCAGTTCGCTGCGCAGGGCATCGTCGGCGGCGGTGAGGCTGAGGGCCAGGTTCACCCCGGTCAAGCCCAGCTCGCGCCAGCGGGGGAGGATGTCCGCCCGGCCCACGGTGCTGATGGTGACATGGCGCCGGGCCAGGCCGTGGGCTTCAGGGCTGGTGAGGATCGCCACGGCTCTGGCCACGGCGTCAGGATTGTCCAGGGGCTCGCCCATGCCCATGAACACCACGTTGCGGGCGGTGGTGCCGGTGGCTTGGCGCACTGCCGCCAACTGGCCGGTAATTTCCGCGGCGGTGAGCTGGCGGACCAGGCCCATGGTCGCGGTGTGGCAGAACTGGCAGCCCATTTTGCAACCCACTTGGGACGACACGCAGACCGTGTGGTGGCCGCCGCCCTTCATCGGGATCAGCACGGATTCCACGGTCTGGCCGTCGGTCAGGCGGCTGGCCACCTTCACTGTCCGGCCGATCCCCGGATCATCCTCGTGCTGGTGGCGGTCGGGCGCCGGGGCCTGGACCGCCGCCGCCAAGCCGGTCAACGTGCGGGCCGCGTCGGGGGATTCGTCCCGCCACAGGGGAATCTCCAGGGGCGCCCAGCGGCCCTCCACCGCAACCTGGCGGTACAGCGCCCGGTGGAACCGCTCGCTGTGGCCGATCACTGCGCCCAGCCAGGCGGAAAATTCACCGAAGGTCAGTCCCGCCAGATCACCGCGCATCGACGCAGCCTGGGGCCTCGCCCGGCGGAGGAAGCTCCTTGCCGCGGGCCATCGCCGTTGAATCTGCCGCGCATGGTCCGATCCGGGGATGTCACCATCGTTGCCGAGCTGCCGTCCGACTGGGCGGCGGACCTGGGGCTTCGGTTGCATCCTGAACTGGCCGCCACCGAGGCCCGCCTGTTGGCGGAGCGCACCGTCGAGCTGGGCCACGGTATCCGCCTGGCCCACCTGCGGGTGCCTGGCCTGGAGGAGCCCCGCCTGGGGGCGTGGCGCACGGGCGGGACGGACTGGCTGCACCTCGTGGCTCTGCTACCGGTGGGGGACGCGGCCCGGCATCTGGGTTGGTTGGCCCACCTTGCGGCGGGATTGCATCGGGAAGATCTGTGCACCGCGGTCCGCAATGCCGAGACGCCGGAATCCCTGGCCCTGGCCCTCCAGCGCCTCTTGGCGGCGGAGCCGATTTCCGGATCCCGTCCAGCAGCAGTGGCGGCCCCCAGTCCCAGTACCCCGGGGATGCGCCTGGTGGTGGCGATCCTCAAAGATGCGGGGGCGGTGGACCACCTGCTGAATCGCTTCATCGAACGGGAGGTCCGGGGGGCGACGATTCTGGATGGCCGGGGCATGGCCGAGCATCTGGCGGCCCACCTCAGCCTGTTCGCGGGCTTCAAGACTGCGTTCACCGGCGTCGGTCACAGCCAGGTGGTCCTGACGGTGATCACCGCCGACCGCACCGAGGAGGTCCTGGGCCTGGTGCGGGAAGCGGGGGATCTCCACCGGCCGGGCACGGGCATCGCGTTCGCCCTGGATCTCGCCGGGGTCGTGGGCTTCGCCAAACTGGAAGCCTCGGGGGACTGATCGTGGCCGCCCCGGAGCTGCAGGCCGCCCGGGGCGGGTATGACGCCCTGGTGCTGCTGCTGGTGGGCGGCGGCCTGGCCCTGGGCCTGCCCCACGTCACCGCCCGGGATCGCCGGCGGTTCTGGCATCCCTGGGTGAATGCCGGTTTGTTGCCCCTGCTGGCGGGCCTGGCCATCGGCCCCACCGGCGCCGGTTGGCTGTCCCCAGGGGCGGCGGTGGCGCTACATCCGTTGCTGGCCGTGGCCCTGGCCGCCGCCGGAGTGATCCTGGGTACCCAGTTGCGCCCGGCGTACCTGAGGGCCGCGGGGCCGGAATTCCTGCGCCGCCAGACCGGGGTGGCCCTGGGCCATTTTCTCGTGGTGGCTTTATCCCTGGGCGGCTTGTGGTGGGCGGTTGCGCCGGCCGGCAGCAGTATTTTGGCCTGGGCGGGCTGGGCCGGGGCTCTGGCTCTGGTCACCAGCCAACGGCCTCCCGGGAATGCGGATCTGGCCCGTCGGGATCTGGTATTTGGACATTTGGTGAGCGTCGGCTGGTGGAATCTCCTGGGCCTGGTCCTGGGGGCGTTCGCCCTGTCCACCACCAGTGCAGGATGGTCGATCCTGTTGCTGCCACCGTTGGCGGTCGGCCTGGGTCTGCTGCTGGGACGCAGCGCTGCGGCAGCCCCCAGCCGGGCGGATGCCTTCCTGTTTTTACCGGCGGTCCTCAGTCTGGCCGCCGGGCTGGCCTTGGCTTTGGGTACCCAACCGCTGCTCACCGGCTTGCTGGCGGGGGCGGTGTTCGTCAGCAGCGGCGCCGGCCGGGCGGTCCAGGTGGAGCGGGCCTTGGATGATCTGGAGCAACCCGTGGCGGTGGCAGTGGGCCTGCTGGCGGGCTTGACCCTGATCAGCGCCGAGCCCCTGGGCTGGACCTGGGGGATCCTGTTGATGGCCCCGGCCCGCTGGCTGTTGCGTCGGACGAGCGGGCCGACCCTGCCCAGCGTCGCCGGGGCTCGGGAACGCCGGCTGGCCCCGACGGGGGCGGCGGGGGTACTGCTGGTGGGCTGCGCTGCGGTGTCCGGGGGCACGGCCCTGGTTCTGCCGGCGGTGGTTCTGATTGCGGTGGCGACCCTAATTGCTGATGGGTTTGAACCCAGGCGGCCCGCATGATTCCCCGGCGCCAGACCCTGGACTTGCCCCCGGTGCTGCGGCGCGCACCCCGGGGCTGGCGCGCCGCCGGCCAGGGGTTGGCGATGCTGGGTGCGGCTTATATCGGCCTGATGGTCCTGCACCGCTTGGCTCCGGACGGACCCGCGGCCCAATTGGTTTTGATTGGCATGGTCCTGGTGATCGGGGCGTTGGCGGGACGGATCGCCGCCGCATTGGGCATTCCCCGGCTGACCGGTTACCTGCTGGCCGGGGTGCTGATGAGCCCCTCCCTGGCGGATGCCCTCCACGTTGAACCTCTGCTGGTCACCCACGAACAGGCCAAGGGCCTGGGCCTCCTGAACAACCTGGCGGTGGGCATCATCGGTCTGATGGCCGGGGCCGAGATCCGGGCTGGCTGGCTGCGCCAGCGCCTCGCCGGGATCGGGCGGATCGTCGTCGCTGAGACCCTGCTGGTGCCGGCGGCCCTGGTGGCGGTGGTCCTCGCCCCCGGGTGGTTGGGCATCCCCGGGTTTCCTTTCGTGGATCAGGCGGTGGCCCAGGGCCTGCCGGCCTGGCTGGCGGCGGCGGTCGTGGCGGGGGTGCTCTTGGCCAACAGTCCGATGGTGGTGGTGTCGGTGATCAAGGAGACCGGCGCCAACGGGCCCTTGGCCCAGACTCTGATGGGCACCTCGGTGGTCTTGGATGCGGTGGTGGTGCTGCTGGTGACGATTTTGTTGGCCCTGGCGGATGTGCTCTTGGCGGGAGCCAGCACCGGCGGTGCCCTGGTCAGCGCGTTTGCCTCGGTGGCTGCCGGCATTTTGGCTTCTCTGGTGGTGGGCGGCCTGGCGGGTTGGGGCCTGCGCCGCTACACCGGACATTCCGATCATCGTCTGGAATGGGTGGTGGTGGGTCTGGCCCTGGGGGTGTCGGTGCTAGGGCCGTTGATCGGTTTAAAGCCTCTGTTCACCCTGCTGGCCGCCGGGTTCGTGTTCAACAACCAGCCCACCTGGTTACCTGGAGCCAGCGACCTTGATGCGGCGGATCTGGCCCATCGTCGACTGCAGGGCGCCCTGGCCCAGGTGGGTGCCCCGGTGTTTGTGATCTTCTTTTGCGCCGCCGGAGTCTCGGTGGCGGTGCCCACGCTGTTGGCCGTGTGGCCCCTGGTGCTGGCTCTGGGGGTGGTTCGGGCCGGGGCGATCTGGCTGGCGGTGCGCCGGGGGGCGACAGCCCTGGAAGCGCCCGTCCGACGCTATGCCTGGATTGGCCTCATTTCCCAGGCCGGGGTGACGTTGGCCTTGGCTCAGCTGGTGGCGGGGCGCTTCCCGGGCTGGGGCAGCGGATTGGCCACCTGCGTCATCGCCCTGGTGACGGTCCACGAATTGATTGCTCCGCCCGCCCTGGTGTGGGCATTGCGCAAGGTGGGCGAGGTGAAGTGACCGAATGGCGTGGGCTGTTCAGCCCAGGCGCTGGATGGCTTCGGCGCCCATGCTTTCGGGGAGAACGCCCTGGTCGATCAAGCGGCGGATCTCCGCCCGGGCGGTGTCGATGGACAGGGTGCCGGCGGCGACGAGGTCCCGGAGGGTGGCGATCACGCCTTCGGCTTTGCCTTTGGCGAGGCCTTCGGCTTTACCTTTGGCGAGGCCTTCGGCTTTACCCTCGGCTTTGACTTCATCAAAGATGGTGAACATCTGGGGCTCCTGCTGCATGCGGGCGCGGAAACGCCGTTCATCGTTGGCGGTGATCCTGGCAAGCTTGAGCGCCAAGGGAAGGAAGCGATGCACATCATCCAGGGGGCCGGGCAGGCGGGCCATGGTGGTGACGGCGGCCACGGCGGCCTCCAGGGCATCGTGGATGGCCAGGGCCATGAGCAGGGCGGCGACCCGGTTCTGCAGGGCCCGTAGGCGGGGTAGATCGGCGGGGCCGAGCTGGACTAGGCGCACCTGGAAATCCAGGACGGGGATCCCGGCGACCACCGACTGCAAGCGGGACGGCAGGATCTGGGTGGTGGGCTCGGTGACCAGGATCACCGGAAACACGGTGGCTTGGGGATGCTGCAGGGCCAGGGCGGCGAAGTACCAATGGACCCGGCGGAGGTCGACCCGGCGGGCCTCGGACCAGTGCTCCACCAGCAGGATTACCGTCTGCCGACCATCGTCCCAGGTGGCCAGCAGGGCCACATCCAGGAACCGGCTGGGTTCCCCCAGGTCGGGCAGGGGTAGCTCCTGCTGGACCGGTTCTACCCGGCTGGGTCGGCCATGTTCCGCGAGCAGTTCCGGGGCGAATACGGCGATGGTCTCCACCGGATAGGCGGTGAACAGCGCCTTGAAGCCCCGGTCTTCGCTGACGTCGTCTGAATCGGTCATCGGCATCATCCTGGTTTGGCGACCACCATCGGAAACCCGGGGTGGTCTACCCCAGGTTTCCTGAGCGGTACACCATCGGGGACGTCGCTGGTCCGTTGTCCGTCCCGGTCTTCCGGGGCGGGTTCGCCCTGGGGGAGGCCATGGGCGGCTAGTCCCAGGCGTATGCCCGGTTCGCTCTGGCGCCGTTCGCCCAATACGCAGGGAATCCGTCCCGGTAATCGACGGCGGATTCCCGGTTTTTTCTTGGTTGTTCCCAGCGCAGGGTTCAGGCCGTCGCCGGCAAAGTCAGACGGAATCGCGCGCCGCCCAGGGGCGCTTCCTCGACGGTGATGCTGCCCCCATGCAGGCCGACGATGGTGTGGGCGATGGCCAGGCCCAGGCCGGTGCCCTGGTCCCGGGTGGTGAAGAACGGGGTGAAGATCCGGGAACGGTCCGCCTCGGGTACGCCGGGGCCGTTATCGTCGACGGTGAGTTCGACTCCGGGGACGGTCATGGGCGCCACGCCCACCACCACCCGGCCGGGGCGGGGGGGATCCAGCTCAGTCACTGCGTGGACCGCGTTCTGGACCAGATTGATGAGCACCTGACGGACCTGGGCGGGGTCCAAAGTGACTGTGCCGCTGGGCCACGACGAGGCCAGTTCCACGGTGCAGATCGGGGCGGTTTCGTCGCCAACGGTTTCTGCATTGATGAGTTCGACGACCTCCCGGGCCAGGGCCTCGGGATCCACCGTCCGTCGGTCCAGGCGGCGGGGGCGGGTGTATTCCAGCAATTCGCTGACCGTGCGGTTGAGATCACGGACGCCGTCGGTGATGGCCTGGGCGTAACGTCGGCGGCGGTCGTCCTCCGGCAGGTCCCGCAGAAGCAGGCTGGCAAAGCCTTCGATGCCATTGAGGGGATTGCGGATTTCGTGGGCGACTCCGGCGGCCATTTCCCCCAGTTGCTTCAACCGGTCCGCCCGCTCGGCCCGCTCCTGCAATTCCAGCAGGTCGGTGATGTCGTCAAATACCTCCACCGCCCCCAGGAGGGTGCCCTGGGGTGAGCGCAGGGGGGTGGCCCGGGCCCGGAGGACCCGGCGGCTGCCGTCCGGACCCCGGACCCGGCGTTCATAAGCGGGTTCTGCCCGGCCGGTGGTCAGGACGTGCAGCAGAGGACTGCCGGGGAAGGTCGCCTTCCAATCGGTGTCCAGCAGATCGTCCACCGAACCCGCCAAGGCGGTGGCGGCGGCGTCGTTGCAGGTGGTGACTTTGCCATCCAGGCCGATGGCCACCACGCCGCTGGCCACGCTGCCCATCACCAGGTTCAACCAGGCGGTCAGACGGTCGAGTTCCGCGACTTTTTCGGTCAGTTGGCCGTTGGTGGCCACCAATTCCGCCTGTTTCGAGGTAAGGACCTCCTCCAGGCGTCGAACCTGGCTGGCCAGGGCTGCGGTGGTTTCATCGAACAGACGGATGGCGGCGGCAAAATCCTTGGGATCCATGGCGGGTAGATTCCGGAGCCGGGAGGGCCACGGCAAGTCTGGAAAACCAGGTGGACGGGTTCTTCCTGCAGCGCGGTTGACTGCCTTCTCGGGCACAAGGGCAACGGGAGATCTTGTCGCTGCGCTCGCCACTCGCGCATTTCCAAATTTCAGCTCCTCCCCAGGATCCCCCCCCCGAGGAGTTCCATCGATGCTCGAGTTCGCCCCTGCCCTCGCCACCGGTCTTGCCGGGATGCGCCGGAACCTGGTGCCCGGCCTGGTTTTGTGGGCCATCGGGATAGCCGTTCTTGGTGGCTACTACCTGATTCCGGCCCTGCGTCCGGCCTTTACCGGAATCGCGTCCTGGAAGAACGAGGGTGGCTTGCTGGCCAGCGCCTTGCTGATCGCGGTGGCGGGCGGGGTGGTGCCGTTCCTGGTACTGCTGGCCCGGGGTCGGGTGGATCCCGCATTCCGCCTGGGGCATTTGCTGGCCCTGGTCTTCATTTGGGCCTGGCGGGGCGCTGAAATAGATCTGTTTTATCGCCTGCAATCC
>CANIXE010000050.1 GCA_947470885.1 Planctomycetota bacterium | reverse complement strand
GGCCGCCCACGTCCTTCCAGTTCGTCGACGTACCGGTGAAGATGTCGACGACCTGGTTGGGAGACAGATCCGCAACTGAGTTGCTGGCATGGACCACCAGAGCAACGCCATCCTTGGCAATTTCCGTAAGAATCAGCTCTGGATTGGCGGTCTTCTCCTCGGCTTTCAAGGGCCGGGCCGTGGCCCCCAGTTGGGCGGTTCCACCAGCCACCGCCTCCACTGAGGCCTTGGTGCCACAGGGGGTGATTTTGAACACTGCGTCTGGATGTTTGGCAAGAACCACCGTCTTCGCCGATTCGATGATGGGCGTGACGGCTTGGCTGGCGCGGATAATCACTGTCTCGGCGGCGGAAAGGCCGCCCGCAAAACAGCACATGGCACTGAGGAAGGTGACTCGGAGCATGGTGGACCTGCACGATGGGTGGCCAGTTCACCGCCCCTATTCCTCTGAAGACCATCTTCAGAGGAATAGGGGCGATTATCGGGAATCGTCCTTACCATGCCCCCCGCCCAGAGGCTGTCCAGAATCATCCTGGAGTCTGAAAATCCCATGACCCAATCACCAGCCATTATGTGGCCAGCACATTGACGCTAATGATGCGCGTTTAGGGAATCATGACCATCAATACGTAGCATTATCAATCACTGTAATCATTTCGTCGGGACGGTTGTCCGCGATTTACACCCGGCTGTCCCGATGGTCCGGCCCAGGATCCGCGAGGGTGTCGACCCAACCGGCCCGGGCGGCGGGAAAACTGTCATAGGCCGGGATGTAGGGTTTCAGGTCCAGCACCGGGGTTCCATCCAGCAGGTCGTGGCCCCGGATATCGATCCGCACGCCATAGATGTCCACCACTTCAACAATGGTCAGGCCGATGGGATTCGGCCGGTCCGGGGCCCGGGTGGCATACAGCCCACGCTTTTGCCGATCCCGGGGCGGAATGATCTGGGGTGCCCAACCGTGACTGTGGTGAAACCAGGTGAGGACGATCAGGTGGCTGAACCCCTTGAGATCCTGGAGAGTATTTTGCAGGCCCACGCCGTCCCGCTGGCGGTGGAGGACGATGGCCCCCACCGCCGCTGGGCCGACGGTGCCCTGGCGGGGGGCGTCCTCCCGCCATTTCCACGGGGAATGAACCACGCCGATGGGCCGAAATGTGCAGGTCAGGTCCTCGGGCAGGTCGCATCCGGCCCGGCGGACCTCCGGCGGTGGCCGGCCAGAGCCAACGGGGCGATTGAGGGCGAGACGGGCATCGACGTCGTCCACGGATTCTCCAAAGCGGGGACGGTGGCCCGGCCTTGCCGGCGTCAATCGCGGGCCAGCATTCTGACATGTTCGTCACTCCGCCGATCGGCGGCGCCAAATCCTGGATCACCCTCGGCGTCCTGGCCATCGCCATCCTTGCCTTCATCGGCGGAGTCCTGATCTGGGTGTTGTCCTTCAGGCCGGTGGGTTTCCGTCTGGCCCCGGGGGACTGGGTGGTGTGGAAGTTGACCACCACCGCCACCGAACTGTTGGCCAACAAGAAGGAGGGTCGAACCACCGTTGAAGAGCAGAACCTGCTGCTGATCGGCCTGGAAACTGACGGCATCTGCGCCTACCTCACCCCCTTGCCCGGGACCCCCGGACGGTCCCGGATCGATCTGGTGCGGATCGGCGCCGATGGTTCCGTGTTGCCCCTGGATTCCGCCCTGCGGGATGGCGTGCGGACCCGGGCCGTCGGGATTTTTGATCTCGACCTCCTGCAATTCCCGCCGTCGGGGAGCCTGCAGATCTGGGATGCCGACGTATCCCTGGGCCTGCTGCCCCCGGGGAAATCCCGGCTCCAGGCCCATATCAAACGCAGCAAGGCCGGCGCCCGGCCTGAATTCACCCTGCGCCTGCCCGCCAGCGTCGAATGGCCTGATGAACGGGGACTGTACCGCCAGCTCAAGGAATTGACCTGTGTTTACCGCCATGCTGGCACCCGCCAGCTGGTGGACCAGGCGACCATCCGCTGTCTCTATGGCATCGAACAGCCCGAGCCGGATGGCCGACACCTGTACAAGGTGACGACGGAACTGCGCTTGGCGGAAAGTGGCACCGCCCTGGATGATCCCTCTGCCCTGAAGTCGATCAGTCAGGCCTGCGCCGCCGCCCAGGAGGCCCTGGCGGATCCGGGGATCTCGCCCCAGCGCCACCAGGAGGTCCTGGCTGGTTTGCGCCGGGGCGAAGCCGCCTTCCCCCTGTTGCGCCGGTTGACCAGCCAGCTGGACGATGATTTGAACCGCCCCAGCACCGGACCCAAACCCTGGTGGTGCGTTGCCGCCTCGGGGCCGACCAGTGAGCGGATGCGGGCGACCCAACTGGCCCGGACCATGGCCGGGCTGGGCCTGGCAGCAAAGTTGGAGGAATCCGGCACCCACTTGGATATCGTGATCGGCCCCTACCCGACCAAGGATCAAGGTTTGCTGCAGCTTTTGAAAAATCGCTGGCCCTGGCTCAAGCCGACGTGGAAACAACAACCATGATCCTACGGTCCTTGCGCATGGCGGCCCTGGGGGCCCTGGCAGGTGGCAGCCTGATGGCGGCGACCATCGACATCACCGCCGTCGACAATCCCCAGGCCATCGTCATCGCCGATCGTCTGGCGGATGCCCGCTGGCAATCCCTGTTCGTCGTCGATCCCGACTGGATTTCCCGCCAGATCATCTACCTGGGTGACCGCCTGCCGGCCCTGGCCCCGACCCTGTTCACCGCCCGCCTGATCTACACGGGGGAACCTTGGACCCGGCGGGTGGGCCAGAGCGGCAATGCCCGGAAATGGCGCAATAGCGACATCGACACCCGCCAGAGCATCCTCCGGGAGATCCGCGCCCGCCGGGATCCCGTCTATGCTCCGGTACTGCGGCATCTCCTCATCATCGAAAGCAATCCCAACCTGGTGGTGTCCGCCCTGACCACCCTCTGGCTGTTGGATCCCACCGGCGTCCCCGCCTTGGCGGTGCGCCTGGCGGATCCCCAGCGTCCTGACCACCTCCCTGGCTCTGCCAGTGCCGCCGTCCGCCAGAACGCCCTCCACCTGCTGCTGGGCCTACCCGGGTCCGGGATCGACGCCGGTGAGACCCGCCAGGCCTTGGAATATGCCCTGCTCCAGGCCAAAAGCGGCGAGCGCAACCATGCCCTTGGCCTGCTGGTCCGGGGCCAAGTGCCCGCCCTGCTGAAAGCGGCGATCCTCCGTCTGGCTGGTGAACGGGTGAAGGGCGAGCTGGACGAGGACGGAGCCGCCGGACTGACCCTGGCATTCACCCGGCTGAGCACCGACATCGACGCCGAACTGGCCGCCGCCCTGGTCACCCTGGCGGTGGAAGGCAAACGGGAGGTCGCCGCCCCCGCCGCCACGGCCCTGGCGAGCAACCTCACCTGGACCGCCACGGTGCCGGTGGATGCCATCGCCCAGCGGGCCAAGAACGACCCCGACCTGGTGATCCGCAACTGCCTGCTGAACCTGTTGGTCCGGGTCAACGCCAAGGCCGGGGGCATCGCCGGCCCGGGCAGCCCCTGGACCCTGCTGGCCGCCCACCGGGAACGGATGTCCCGCTGGGAATGGGAAGAATACGTCCGCTGATCGCCATCCCGGATAGGTGGTGGATCAGCGTTGCCGGTTCCGGGGATAGACGATGGGCTGGAGGCGCTCCAGTTCCGCTCGTTCTGCCAAGGCCTCCTGGCGCCAGCGCCCGGCCAAGGTCACATCGGTCGATTCCGCCGCCGCCCGTTCCAGCAGGGATACCAGGTCCTGGCGCAAGGGCAGGAAGCTGGGGGACAAGCCCACCGCCCGGCGCATCTCAGCGAGGGCATCCGCCCAGGCCCGCTGGACCGCCAGATCCTGGGCCCGCTGGGCCGCCCAGGGCAGCATCTGACGGCACCCCTCGGGCATCGCCAGCAGCAGGGCGCTGCGCTCGGCCCCCGGCGGCCGCAGTCCCAGCAAGCCCAAGGCCACCTGGGGATCCAGCGCCCCGGCTTCCCAGGCCCGGGTCCAGGCCAGAGCCATGAGCTGCCCCTGCTCCTGGGGCGAATTGGCGGGCGGCTGACCGTACAGGGAAGCCAGTCCGTTCAGGGCCTCCTGGCGGTGGGTGGCATCCCGAACCAGGCCCAGGAGACGCCTCGTGTCCTCGGCCTCCCGCACGGCTGACGCTTGGAATCCCCATAGCACCAGACCGATGCCGGCACCGACCACAGCCAGTCCGAGCACCCCCGCCGGCCAACGTCCGGCGGGCCGGGCAAGGGGCGTGGACCTCAACACCGCCACGGCGATGAGGACACCGACGCAGCCGAAACTGTGGAGATTGAAATCGATGAGGGAATGCAGACCAAAAGCAAGAATCCCGGTCCACAGGAACGGGCCGGGCACGAATCCCGTGCGCGCCAGCCCCAGAATCGCCCCCAGGACGGCCCCCACCACCAGGCCCCAGACGGCGTTGACCAGGCCACCGCCCCCAGGCCACCAACCGAAATTGCCATCAAAGCCGCCCAACAGGGCTAGGTAGCCGATGATTCCGGAAAAACCTAGGATCCAGGCCACCAGGGGGATTTCTCGGTCGACGACATCCTCGGGGCCTGGTTCACCCTGGGGCCGGACCAGGGCCACACCCGTAACCGCCAGCAGGATCGCCAAGGGCAGACCGCCGATGACCGCTGCTTCCAACAATTCGTTATGAACCAGACGGGAGGTTTCCGCCCACAGGGGCATCACCGCCGGACCGAGGATGGCGAAGGAACCTAAGCCATGGCCAGTCCAGGGCGCCGCCTGGAACAGCGTCCAGGCCCCCTGCCAGTAACCCAGGCGGACCCGGGCACTTTCCTGGAGACTCGCGCCCACGGTTGGATGCAGGATCAGGGCCAGCACCCCGACCGCCCCCAGGCCCACCGGCAGCCAGCGCCAACGGTTGGGGATGTACCACCACCAGGCCAATGCCCCCACCGCCAGGCCGGCCAACCAGGCCCCTTTGCTGGCGGTGCCCAGCAACGCCGCCACCGCCACCACGGCCACCAGCAGCGCCACCAGTCGGGTCCCGTCCCGGGTCCCCTTCCACGCCGCCCCCAGGGCCACGGGCAGGGTCAGCAGCAGAAACGCCGCCAGGGTATTGGAGAGGGTGAAAGTCCCGAATATGCCACCCTGGGCGATGCGCTGGGTCAGCTCCCCCGCCGGCAGCCCCTCCATGGCGATGCTCAAATCCCCCTCCTGCTGGGATCGGGCCATGGCCGGCAAGACCCAGACCTGTTGGAGCAGGGCCAGGGCGGCCTCCACCGCCAGGCCCGCCATCAGGGCCGCCCCCGCCAGGGCCCGCCGCCCGGGGATCACCTGGCACAGATAGAAGGCCAGGATCCCATGGATCGCCAACTGGCCCCAGATCCCCCAGCCTTCCAGGGGGGACAGGGCCCGCCACGCCCCCGGCATCAGGACCACCAGGATCAGGAGGAAACCCCAGCCTGCCCGGCCCCAACGCCAGTCCCGGCGCAGGCCAGCATACCCTTCCAGGGCGAGCATGATCCCGGCAAAAAGTACCAGGAACAGATAGATCAGGTTGGCCGGCGAACCCCGGTCGCCATCCCACACCAGAGGGCGGATGGCCAAAAGGATCGCGAGAAACACCTGGTGGACCCGGGCGAACAGCTCCTCCAGGCGCTGGCGCTCCGCCGGAGCGACCGTCATCACGCCGGGCCCCGGTCCCGGGAGGTCTCAAGCAAGACCACGACCAGCAGGATCGCCGCATCCTGGAGGATCACCAGGATCCCCGAGGCCAGATCGCCCCCCCGTAGCTGGAGCACCGATCCAGCCAAGGCCACCTGCAAACTGACCACCACCGCCAAGGTCGAGCGTGAAGATAGGCCGAGACGATTGAGCCGGTGGCTGATGTGGTTGCGGTCACCCACCATCAGCGGTTTGCCCCGGCGCCACCGTTTCACGACTACGGCAGCGGTATCGAACAGGGGAATCGCGGTGATGATCACCGGGGTCAGGACTGCCAGCCAATTGGCGGAGGCCGCACTGGGCCAGAAGGTCACCGACAAGGTTCCGCAGCCGATCAGGAACCCCAGGGGCAGACTGCCGGAATCCCCCATGTAGACCTTCGCCGGGGGAAAGTTCCAGACGAGATAGCCCAACAACACGCCGATCAGGGCGAGGAACACCAATGCCAGGGCCAGATCACCGTTCAGCAGGGCGCCACTGACCAGGACCAAGCAGGAGATCACCGCCACGCTGGCGGCCATCCCATCCGCATGGTCCAGCAGGTTGAAGGCATTGGAAATCAGCACCAACCAGCCCCAGGCGGCCAGGAAAGCCAGGGGCTGCCAGGGGCGCAGGCTATCAACGGACAGGTCGCCAAAATGGACGATGATACCGCAGATGAGAACCTGGACCATCAGCTTGAAGCGCGCGGGCAGCGGCTTGCGATCGTCAAAGAAGCCCAAGACCAGCATCGCCAGAGCCCCTGTCATCAAGGGCCAGAGGGCCCCATGATCCACAGGCTCCTGGGGGATGATCGGGGTGAAACCTCCCGAATAGGCCCCCACCCCCAGGGCCACCGCCATCGCCAGGGCCATCGCCGGACCGCCACCATAAGGCACCGTCTGGACATGTTGCTTATGGGCCTCTGTTCCCACCTGATCCAGGAAGGCCAGACGCGCGGCAATCGCCATGGCCACCCGGGTGGCAACCAGGGCCAGAACGAAGGCCAGGCAGGTGACGATGCCCAGGATCAGCATCAGTGGCCAGCAAAGACCTTGGCCATGTCCTTCGGATCCACCTTGCCGAAACCTCCCGCCGCATCGAGGACTGTGCCTTTCAGCACACCCGCGGCGGGGGTGCCCAGGAGGGTCGCGACATCCGCCGTGTCCTGGGTCTCGAACACTTTCAGGCCCTGGGCCTTGGCGCCCTCGACGCCGGCATCCAGGCCACTCATCAGGGCGCTCCGGGTCCAGGCGATGGACAGGCCGGTGTAGATACCGTTGCGCCGGTCGCCCACTTCATTCTGACCCTGGACCACGATCGGTCCCAGGGCCTGCTTGGTCGCCGGGTACAGCCCGGAACCCTGGAGGCGGCCGTCGTTGGGGGACAGGGGCACGCAGACGTACCAGGGGCCACCCCGGGGGGCGCGCCGGGCGTGCTGGGCCGCCAAGTGGTAGACTCCGAACACGTTCACACTGAACACCTTCACATAGTCCTCGGGCTTGATGCCGACGAACAGGGCTGGGTGGTTGATCGCCGCGAACGGATAGACATGGGTCAGGGCCAGGTTCTGGGCCTTGAGATGGTCCAGCAGCTGGTCGATCTGGGCCAGGTCGCCCTGGTTCACCTGGGCCGGCAACACCGCGCCGTGGCCAGCTTCCGCCACCAAGCGTTCGGCGGCAGCAGTGATCTTGGGCAGGTCTCGGCTGCCGGTGATGACCACCTTGGCCCCGCCCTGGGCGAAGTTCCGGGCAATGGCAAAACCGATGGAATTGGGATCCGAGGCCCCGGTCACCAGGACCACGGCGCCGGCGAACGACACGCCACCCGCGGCGGCGGAGCGCAGGGCGGGGAACCGGGGATCATCCACCAGGGCAGAGTCGATCCGCGGGGTCCAGGTTGCTGTGGCTTGGCCAGGGGTGGCTGCGGTGCCGATCCAGGTGCCGAATTGCGCGCTCATGAGTCCATCTCCATCGTTGGGGCGGGCATGCTCGGAATAACCCCCGTCGGGGCAAGGCTGACCGTTGGCAGGCCCGTCCCGGGCGCATCATGCGGGCAATGCGCCCGTCCCTGCCGCTCCGTCTCGCCCTCCCCCTCCTGACCACCACCCTGATGGCCACCCTGGTGCGGGCCGAAGACGAACCCCATCGCCAAGGCATGGATGTGGGCAAGACCGTGGAAACCGTCCGCAAATGGTTGGGGCCCGGCAGCGCCCCTTCGGACAAGCCCTGGGCCAATGCCTTGGCCGGGTTGACCGACAGCGATCCAGACACCTACGCCCCTGCTGTCCGAACCCTGGTGGTTGCCGGTCAGAGCCATGCCGAGGCAGTGCTCAAGGATCTGACCACCATCGCCGAGGATCCCGACTGGCGGGTCCGCTCCCGGGTGGTGCAGGTCCTCAATGGCATCGGCGGTGAGGTTGCCGCCCCACTCACCCTCCACCTGTCCAAGGATCGGGAAAGCCGCCTCCGGGAGTTGTGTGCCCTGGCCCTGGGCCGCTGCCGGGGGGAACCGGTCCTGGGTCGACTGTTGGAACTCCTGGCGGCCCCGGAAAGCGGGATTCGCCAAGCCGCCGCCACCGGTCTGACCAGCCTGGGTGATCCCCGGGCGATCAGCCACCTGATCAGCTATGGCGCCGACCGGGACGATCTGGTGAAGCGGGAGATGCGCCAGGCGCTGAACCAGTTGCTGAACCAGCCCACGGCGGTGGATGAGGCGATCCACCTCCTTGGCAAT
Organism: Planctomycetota bacterium; assembly: GCA_947470885.1. GTDB lineage: Bacteria > Planctomycetota > UBA11346 > UBA11346 > UBA11346 > CAIUVD01. Next base: position 1,451 of record CANIXE010000050.1, on the reverse strand, counting down.
GCCACCGGCGACCGCCGGGACGCCCTGCTGGAGTCGGTGGCCATCACCGGTGACCGTCGCCTGTGCCCCGCCCTGACCGCCATCGCCAAGGACCCTGGCTCGGGCGGCACCCCGGTGGCCGGACGCAACCCCTCGGTCTGGACCCAGTTCCTCGCGGTGCGCGCCCTCGCCACCTGCGGAGATCTCCGGGCTTGCCAGGTGCTCATCGCCTTGGCCGATGGTGAACAACCAAGCGACCTGCGCAACCAGGCTGCGGATACCTTGCGGATCCTCACCGGATTCCAGGCCCAGCCCGGTAGGGCCTGGCGGATCTGGTGGGCCGATCATGCCGCTGGAATCCAACATCTGGAAGCCCGGGAGGCCCTGATCGCCCAGCTCCATGATGTCCGCACCCCCATCACCCGGGACCAGCTCCAGGCCTTCCCTGTGGATGAACTCAGCCCCCTGGTGGATGCAGTTCTCGGTCAGCCGGCCGGACGCCTGTCCCGGTGGTTTCCCGTTCAGGCCATGGCAGCCCTGCGCCTGGACGAGCCCCGGCGGTGGGTCGTTGCCCTAGGGACCCGCTGCCGGGCCCTGTCCACCCGGGACCAGGCCGATCGGGTTGGCTTGGTCCTGATGATTGATGACTTGGCGGGACCAGATGCGGGGGCGGAATTGATCTTGATCGCCCAGGATCTTGAAAAACGGATTGAGGCGGAACGGAAATCCGCGGATGAAACCAAGACTCCTCCGCCCAATCAGGCCCCCCTTCGCCGGGCCCTGACCCTTGCCCTGGAACGTCGGCAGCTTGTCTATCCTGATTGATTCTCATCTGCAGGAGCCTGCACCGCGCCATCCACTGCATGCAAGCCGACGAAGATGACCTTGCGAGACCTCCCCATTCGATGTATATCTCTGCCTGCCAACGCCCCCCTGCCGATTGTTCCCCTTGGCCTTGGGCCAGATTTCCCGCGAGGTTCACGCCATGAGTGAAGCGACGTCCACCAATGAATCCACCACCCCCGAGGAGTCGGAGGGTCAGACCGTCACCAAGCGCGAATTGGCGGAGCGGATTTCCGAGAATTTAGGCATCGGCCAGATTCAGACCTTGTCGATCATCCAAGCCTTCCTCGATGAGATCAGTTCCGAATTGGCGAAAGGAAACCGCCTGGAATTCCGGGACTTCGGGGTTTTTGAAACGGTGACCCGCAAGGCCCGCACCGCGCTGAATCCGAAGACCTTGGAAAAGGTCCCCGTCCAGCGCCGGCGCGTGGTGAAGTTCAAGGTTGGCCGCCTCCTCAAGCAGAAGGTTGTCATCCTCCCCCCGGAACCGGATCAGCCGGCCTAATTCCTGTGCGCCACGTCCTCCGTCTGTTACTTTCACCGCTACTGACGGTCGGTCTGGTTTCGACGGTCCAGGCCGCAGAGGACGCCGGGGGTCCGCCCCCGGGTGCCTGGGTGTTTGAAGCCCT
>CANIXE010000049.1 GCA_947470885.1 Planctomycetota bacterium | reverse complement strand
TGTGGGCCGGTCATCCCCCCGGTCGGTTGGACTATGGCCTGTTGCTGATCGGCCTGGCGGCTGCCATTAATTTGGTGCTGGGGCTGCATTTGGTGCGGGTGGGTCGGCGCACCAAGTCCCAGGTGCTGGTGGCGGATGGGCAGCACGTTCTCAGTGATGTGTGGACCAGTGCCGGAACCCTGGCGGGTGTCGGTTTGATGTTCTTCATCCATGACCCCCGTTGGCTGGTCATCGTCGATGGCGGCATCGCCTTGATCCTGGCCGGGGTGATTGTGGTCACGGCAGTGTCCCTGATCCGGGAATCCATCGGTTCCCTGATGGATGAGGCGGACCGCGGCCTGCTCCAGCAAATCATCGACAGCATCACCGAGATCCGGGATCCGGCCTGGGTCGACGTCCACGAGTTGCGCTGCCGGCGGAGCGGTGACCAGTTGTTCGTGGATTTTCATCTGACGGTGCCGGCGGAATGGACAATCCTCCAGGGCCATGCCGCGGTGGACCAGCTGGAGACCCATGTCCTCAAGCGTTTGGGCACCGGGGGTGCTGTCCTGGTCCATCTGGACTATCCCCACCATCCAGATGGTACGCCCATTCCCTTGGCGGAGTTGCGCTGTGTGCCGCTGACCGTCGAGCAAGCAATTCGCACCAAGGTCTGAAACAGGGCAATTCCCTGGGATTCCAGGTCCGGTCGGATTGACTATCCCGCCGGCAAGGTATCCTCCCCCCCTTCCATGCCCGCCCTAGGTGGGCTTGGGCAGGCGTGTTCTTTTCCCCTACACCATCTTCCCGACTGTGGCCGAACGCATGGACATCAAGCTCCTCAAAGACATCACCAAGATCATGAAGGACAACGACCTGGTTGAAGTCGATATCGAGTCCGGTGATCTCAAGGTGAAGCTGAAGAAGGCGGTGGCCTCGGTGTCCGCGATGGTCCCGGCCCAGGTCCAGCAGTACGCCCAGGCCCCGGTCGCCGCCCCAGTGGCGGAAGCCGCCCCCAAGGTCGATGAATTCGCCGGCTGCAAGCAGATCATCAGCCCCATCCCCGGCACCGTCTATTTGAAGCCGAACCCGGATGCCGCTCTATTTGTAAATGCCGGCACCCAGGTGGATGAGACCAAGGTGGTCTGCCTGGTCGAAGCGATGAAGGTATTCAACGAGATCAAGCCCGACAATGGCATCAAGGGCACCATCAAGAAGATCTGCGTCACCGATGGCCAGCCCGTCGAATACGGCACGGTCCTGTTCCTGGTCGGTTGAGGGCTTCGCCCCGTCCGGTCGTCCGAATGTCCGGTCGTCCGGTCGTCGATTCCCCCTGATCCGGGTCCCCTGCCGGGACTTGTGACCCCTCGACGTTCGCCCCTTCTGAGAAAAGCCTATGTTCAAGCGCATCCTGATTGCCAACCGCGGCGAGATCGCCATGCGGATCATCCGCACCTGCCGGCGCATGGGGATCGAGACCTGCGTGGTCCATTCCACCGCCGATCGGGAATCCCTGCCGGTGCGCATGGCTGACGTGGCGATCTGCATTGGGCCTGGCCCGGCCAAGCAGAGCTACCTCAACATCAACAACATCATCGCCGCCGCCGAACTGGCCGACGTCGATGCGATTCACCCCGGTTTCGGCTTCCTGTCGGAAAACAGCCACTTCGCCCAGGTGGTTCGGGACTGCAAAATAGAGTTCATCGGGCCCACCAGCGAATCCATGGAGGCCCTCGGCAACAAAGCCAAGGCCAAGACCCTGGCCCAGGCCGCCGGCGTACCCACCGTGCCCGGTAGTCTGGGTCCGGTGAATGACAGCGACGAGGCCCTCAAAGTCGCCCACGCCATTGGCTACCCGGTGCTCATCAAGGCCACCGCCGGTGGCGGCGGTCGGGGCATGCGCGTCGCCCATAACGATGCCAGCCTGGTCAGTGGCCTGATGCAGGCCCAGCGGGAGGCTGAAGCCGCCTTCGGCAACGCCGACTGCATCATTGAAGCCTTCGTCCAGCGGGCTCGCCACATTGAAATCCAAATCATCGGCGATCAGCACGGCAACGTCCTCGCCCTTGGGGAACGGGATTGTTCGACCCAACGTCGGCACCAGAAACTGATCGAAGAATCCCCCAGCCCGGTGATCACCCCGGAGATCCGCGCCAACATGTGCGCCGATGCGGTGAAGCTGGCCAAGGCGGCGAAGTATTACAACGCCGGGACCATCGAGTTCATCTTCGATCTCGATCGCAAGGCCTACTTCTTTCTGGAAATGAACACCCGCATCCAGGTGGAACACCCGGTCACGGAAATGGTCACTGGTCTGGACCTGATCCGGATGCAGATCGAAGTCGCTGCCGGCCAACCCCTGGCCATCAAGCAGGAAGACGTGAAGTGCAAGGGCCACGCCATCGAGGTCCGGGTCAACGCTGAGGACTGGCAGAACAACTTCAGCCCCTGCCCCGGCAAGATCGGCATGTACGTTGCGCCCTCGGGCAAGGGCGTGCGGGTGGACAGCCATTGCTACGCCGGCTACGTCATCCCGCCCAACTATGATTCGATGATCGCCAAGCTGATCGTCCACGGCAAAGACCGGGCCGAGGCCATCCAGTTCCTCGAGTTGGCCCTGTCGGAATACATCATCGAAGGCCCCAAGACCACCATCGGGTTCCACCAGCGCATCCTCAAGGATGCCCGGTTCCTGAACAACGAGGTCACCACGAAATTCGTGGACGACGTGTTCTTCAAGGCCTGATCCGCCCGGAAACACCAGCCTTAGGAGTCCCCATGCGCATCGCCATCTTCGGCACCGGTTACGTCGGTCTGGTCACCGGGACCTGCTTCGCCGAGATGGGCAACCACGTCGCCTGCATTGATGTGGATGCGGCTAAAATCGACCGCCTACGCCAGGGCGAGGTGCCAATCTACGAGCCGGGGCTGCAGGAGCTGTTCGCCGACAACTTCCGCCATCACCGGCTGACGTTCACCACCAGCGCCGATGAGGGACTGGCTGGGGCCGAGGCCGCGTTCATCTGCGTCGGCACGCCGATGAGCGATGATGGCACCGCCGATCTGAAGTATGTGGAATCCGCGGCCCGGGATATTGGCCGCCGGCTCACCGCCTACTGCTTGGTGATCAACAAGAGCACCGTTCCCGTGGGCACCGCCGACAAGGTCCGGGGCTGGGTCGCGGACGAGCTGGCGAAACGCGGTGCGGATATCGAGTTCGACGTCGCCTCCAATCCGGAATTCCTGAAAGAGGGTTCTGCGGTGGACGACTTCATGCGTCCGGACCGGGTGGTGGTGGGGGTCGCTGCACCCCGGGCCGAGGCGATTCTCCGGGATCTTTACGCCCCGTTCATCCGCAACGGTCTGCGGATCTACACCATGGACATCCGTTCGGCGGAAATGACCAAGTACGCCGCCAATGCGATGCTGGCGACCAAGATCTCCTTCATCAATGAGATCGCCAACATCTGCGAGCGGGTGGGCGCCGATGTCCGCCAGGTGCGCCAGGGCGTGGGTGCGGATTCCCGGATCGGCATGCAGTTCCTCCACCCCGGTGTGGGTTACGGCGGCAGCTGTTTCCCCAAGGACGTTCGGGCCCTGGTCCGCACCGCGGAAAGCCACGGCTACCACGCTGAACTCATCGACATGGTGGACCGGGTGAACCATCGGCAGAAGGCGGTGATCCAGCGCAAGCTGGCCGCCTGGTGCGAATTGCACAGTCGGCCTCTAGCGTCCCTCACCGTGGCGGTGTGGGGCTTGGCCTTCAAGCCCAACACCGACGACGTGCGGGAAGCCCCGGCCCTGGAACTGATCCGCGATCTGATCGCCGCTGGTGCCACGGTCCGGGCCAACGATCCCAAGGCCGTCCATGAAACGAAGCGAGCCCTGGGTGATCTGCCCCGGTTGTCCTACCACGACGAACCGGAACAGGCCACCGAGGGGGCGGATGTCCTCTGTCTGATGACGGAATGGCGGCCCTACCGTCGTCCGGATTTCCATCGCCTGGCCCAGCAGTTGCGGGGCAAGACGATCTTTGACGGTCGCAACCAGTATGACGATCAGCGGGCCAAGGCCTATGGTCTTACCGTGATACCCATTGGTGTGGGCCGCTGAGCCCCGACGATGCCGCGCGGTATGCTCCTTCCCCGGCGTCTCCACCTCCTGCCCACTCTGGCGGCTCTGCTGCTGACGGGGAGTACCCTAATCGCCGCGGATCCCCGGATCATCGTCCTGGTGGATGGTTCCGGGGCCACCGCCCCGGATATCCAGGTTCGTGACCGGTTGCGCCTGGTGGTGGACCACCTGCTGCCCAAGGAACGGCAGATCTGGCATTTCGACCGGGACATCCGGCGGATCCCCTCGTTGTCCGAAGTGGGCTTCGAAAGCCGGTGGAGTGATTACCACCTGGCCTTCTCCCAGGTGGCCGGGCTCGCCCAGGAATCATCCCGGTCCACCGTCGCCCTTCTACTCGGCGGTGGCCAGATCTCCATCCAGGGTCCGACGGAGGCCACCCCCGGCCCTGCTTCGACCCAAGATGCCCTGAACATCGCCGCCCAGGCCCGGACCACCGGGGATTTTGCGACGTTGGTGGCCGGCAACGCCCTGCGTTGGTTGGTGATCTCGCCGGCGCTGCCCAGTGATTCCCCCGCCCCGGGGATCGAGCCCGGTTTGTGGGATTGGATCCATCGGATCCGGCCTGACACCCGCTTTTTATCGGCCAGGCATCTGCTCTTGAGTGAAGTGCTGCCGGCCTTGCATGGGGCGGGTGTGCCCCTGCCGGGCCAGATCCTGGGGGGCACTGTCCGGGTCCTCAGTCCGGGCGCTCCGGCGGCGACCTTCGATCTCAAGGAAGGGTCCCCCAGCGTCGATCTCTATCTCAATGCCTTGGGGGAGGATCCGGATTTCGCCGTGGCCCTCACCGCCAATGGCAGTCCATTGAAGGGCGAGCAGATCCAGGAAGTGGATGGTCTGGGCGTGGCCCGGCATTTGGTGCTCACCGGCCTGGATGCCGGAGCCACGATTTCCATGGGCATGTCCGGATTCAGTCAAGGCTACGAAGTCGTGGCCCTGGCCCATCCCCGGATCCTCCATCGGATGTCGATCCAGGCGGACAGCGACGATGGTCGGTTCTACACCGGCGATCGCCTGCCCATCGGTCATCTGTTCACCCGGGCCCCGGGGGCTACCCCGGTGGCCGCCAGCACCAGCCGGGATCTCCTGGCCCAGGCCAAGCTCCTTCTCAACGGCCAGGAATTGCCTTCCCTGGCCCAGCTGGATCTGCCTGGCGAACCGGGTTCGGCTGCGTTGGCCCTCGCTGCAGGCGGCACCCAGGCCCCGTGGGTGTCCAGCGAACCCTTGCAGATCACATGGGGCGTTATTCAACCCATCGAACTCAGCGGTGGTTTCTCCCGCAACCGGACCATCGAGGACGGTCGGGTGGACCTGCGATTCACCGTCTCCGGGGGCCGACGTCGCTTGGTTGACCTGCCGTTGACCTTGGTGTGCGAGGATGGCCGACGCCAGACCCTGACCCTGGCCGCGGTACCGGGCACCCGGGATTACCAGATCCGCAACCATTCGTTTTCCGTGGGGGAACGTGGGCATTGGCGTATCCTGGAGGAACAGCGTCTCGGAGAGTCCAGCACCCGGGTGATCCCGGGCTCTGGACTGAGCCTGACCATCGATGTTTCCCGGGACTGGCTGCCCACCATCCTCCTCGCGGGGTTAGCGGTGGTCGGTGGGGGCGGCCTGTCCCTCTGGTGGTTGATGTCCCGGCCCCGGTTCACCCACCAAATCTTGGACGCTGATGGTACCTGCCGGGAACTGGCGAATCTCCCGGGCATGCGCCGGGGCTCCTCGTGGGGACTGTCGGCATTCGTGCGCACCGTGATGTTCAATCTGGATCCCCAGGGTGCGGTTCAGTTGGCCCTGGTGGTCCCGGCGGCCCGGTTGCACATCAACGGCCGGCCGGTGGCCGTGGGCACTCCGGTGAAGCTCCGTTCGGGGAGCGATATCGAGGTCGTCCTGCCCAACCACCAGCGAATCCACGCCCGATTCTGGACCAGCATCCAGGATCGGGAGGCCTGGAGCCCGGATCGCGCCCAGATCGACCTGGGCCGGGACCTGGCCGGCGAACATGTGATCCTGGAAGCCTGACCCCTGCGGAAACCACCATGAACCAGATCGCCGACATCAGCACCCTCCTCCGCGATGCCCGCACGGTCAGCGGGAACAACATCAAGGGGACGGTGCGGATTGTCTCGGTCCGGGAGATCGAAGCGGTGCAGGCCGCCCTGGCCGAGGAAAATGCCGTCCTTCGCGCCCAGGTCGCCCAGCTCCAGGCCCAACTGGCCACCCTGGAGGGCCGGCCGACGGCCCCAACCGCCGGCTAGGTCGAGAATTTCATTCCTGGGAACGACCTAACGGTGTGGTGGCTCCCAAGGGATCGACGATCTGGTTTGCTGCGACGTAATTATGTTGTGGGCATCACTCCAAGGAATCGTTGGACCCAGGGATCCTTGGTGGCCTGGATCTCGGTGGGGGTGCCGCTGGCGACGATCCGGCCCTGTTCGAGCATGATGATCCGGTCGCTGATGGTCAGGGCGCTGCGGATGTCATGGGTTACCACCAGGCTGGTGATGCCGTGGGATTTCTGTAGGCGCTGGATGATCGCGTTGATGCTGTCGGTGGTGATCGGGTCAAGTCCGGTGGTGGGCTCGTCGTAGAGGATGACCCGGGGCTTGTCGATGATTGCCCGGGCCACGCCCACTCGTTTTTGCATGCCGCCGCTGAGCTCCGAGGGAAAGCGATCGATGACGTGGGGCAGCTCCACGGCCTCCAAGGCTTCTTGGACACGGTGGCGGATTTCCTCTGGGTCCAGACGCTGCTGGGTCAAAGAAAAGCCGACGTTGTCCAGGACGTTCAAGCTGTCGAACAGCGCCGAGCCCTGGAACACGTAGCCCATCAACCGGCGTTCGTTCAGGCGTTCCCGCTCGGCCAGTTCGTGGAGGTTGCGACCGAGGACGGTGACCTTCCCCTCGTCCGGATCCAGCAGGGCGATGATGGTCTTCAGCAGGACGCTCTTCCCCGTGCCCGAGCGACCCAGGATGGAAATGGTCTCGCCAGGGCGGACGGCGAAAGTCACCCCGTCGAGGATGGTTCGGCTGCCGAAGCGCTTCACCAGGCCATCGACGGTGATGATGGGTCGCAGGTTGGCTGGTGCCCGGGAGGGATCCCGGATCACCCCCAGGTCTTCGGTCATGGTGGGCTCAGCCATGGGCGGTCTCCTCGGCCAGCTTGGCCAGGCGCCGCTGGTCAGCAGTTGGGCCATTCAGGTCTGGGGTGAGGACGCTGACCACGGGGTGGCCGGCGGAGAGCATGGTCACATCCCCAGCCGGGTGGTCGCCGGCGGCGGACCAGTCTCCCTGGAGGGCCCAGCGGGTGCGGCCGTCCTCGATGATTTTGCCGTAGGTCTCGTGGAAGCCCGCCTGGCCGTGGCGGGCCAGGGCCAAGGGGCGCCAATCCCCTGGGGCCAGGCCGGGGATGTTGAGGTTCACCACCTTGCCCCGCCACGTGGTGGAGGCGGCCAGTTTCGTCGCCCAGGCGGCGGCGAGGGTGGCGCCACCGGCGAGGTTGCGATCGTCATCGCAGAGCTGGCGGCTCACCGCCAGGGCGGGCAGGCCGAGAATCGCGGCTTCCATCGCTGCGCCCACGGTGCCGGAATAGAAGATGCTGCGGCCGGCGTTGGGGCCGCGGTTGATGCCGCTGACCACCAGCCGGGGCGGTTCGGGGCAGAGCTGGTCCAGGGCCAGCTTGGTGCAGTCGGTGGGGGTGCCGTCCACGGCGAAACCGAAAAAACCCGGTTCAAGCCGGGGGGTGGCGGTCAGGCTGCGGTCGATGGTGATGGCGTGGCTCATTCCGCTGCGCTCCCGGGAAGGGGCGACCGCTAGTACCGCGTGGCCGGCGGCGCGGAGGGCCCGGTACATCGCCCGCAAGCCCGGGGCGTCGATTCCGTCATCGTTGACCAGGAGGATCACGCCTTGGCCCCGACTTCGGCGGCATCGCCATGTTCTTCACTGGGCAGGCCGTATTCCTGGAGTTTCCGGTACAGGGTTTTTACCCCGATCTGCAATTGGCGGGCGGCCTTGGATTTGTTCCCCTCGAAATGGGCGAGGGTCGCCAGCAGCAGGCGCCGTTCCACCTCGTCCAGGGGCAAGCCGACCAGGGCCGCGATCGCCTCGTCCGGGCCGACGGGGGCTTGGGTCGCTGGGACCTCGCTCCGATGGTTGGCGGGCGCCGGGACCCGGGCGGGGGCCACTCCGGCGATTTCAGGACCGACGATCTTGCCGCTGGTCAGGACGTACAGCTTCTCGATATGGTTTTCCAGCTCCCGAACGTTTCCCGGCCAATCCATGCGTCGGAGATGTTGGAGCAGCCCCTCGGACAATTCCTTCTGGGTCTGGTACCGGCGGTTCAGGCGGTCCAGGAAGCTGAGGGCGAGGAGGGGGATGTCCTCCCGTCGTTCCCGCAAGGGGGGCACCTGGATATGGACGACATTCAGACGGAAATACAGGTCCATGCGGAAGCGGTTGGCGAGGACCTCCTGCTTCAGATTGCGATTGGTGGCGCAAACCAGGCGGACATCCGCATTGAGGGCCTGGTTGCCGCCGATCCGGCTGAAGCTGCCGTCCTGGAGCACTCGCAGCAGTTTCACCTGGCTGTCCAGGGGCATCTCGCCGATTTCGTCGAGGAACAGGGTGCCGGCGTCGGCGGCCTCGAACTTGCCTTTCTTCTGGCTCACCGCTCCCGTGAAGGCGCCCCGCTCGTGGCCGAACAATTCACTTTCCAGCAGGTCCCGGGGGATTGCCGCCATGTTGATTTTGAGGTAGGGCCGGCCGCTGCGGTTGGACAGCGCATGCACCGCGTCGGCCACCAGTTCCTTGCCGGTGCCGGATTCTCCTTCGATGAGCACCGTGGCATCGGTCCGGGCGACCTGGCGAATGGTGGTCTTCACCGCCTTGATCTGGGCCGAGGTGCCAACGATCCGGTCGAGGGCTTCATCATAGCCCAGGTCCCGGCGCAGGGCCTTGTTCTCGCGGTTGGCGTTGGCCATCCGCACCGCGCTTTCCACCGTCGCCTTGAGCCGGCCCAGGTCCACCGGCTTGGTCAGGTAATTGAACGCGCCCTGCTTGATCGCGGCCACCGCGGTTTCTTCGTTGCCGAAGCCGGTGATCAGGATCCATGGCACGTTGCCGAAGCGCTCGTGGGCCAGCTCCATCGTCGCCAGGCCGTCCAGGTTGGGCAGCTTCAGATCGCACAGCACCGCATCCACCGCGGCGGCGGTCAGTTTCGCCAGGCCCTCCTCACCGGTGGCGGCAGCCATCACGGTGTGCCCGTCCGCCTGGAGGATGTCGGTGTAGGTCTCGCGGTTGGTGGCGTTGTCGTCGATGACGAGGATCGTGGGCATGTCAGTCGATTCGTTTCTTCCGGGGCTTGCCCGGTTTTTTCCTGGTCTTGGGATCGGCGGCGGGGGCGGGCAGGCGGATCCGGGGATTTGCCGAGGGCAGATTGGTCGGGAATTCGATGGTGACGCTGACGCCCTGGTCCTTGTCACTGGTGATGGCGACGGTCCCGCCGTGGAGCTCCACCAGGCGGCGGACGATGGCCAAGCCCAGGCCGGTGCCGCCTTCTTTGGTGGTGGTGAATGGCTGGAACAGCCGGGCCGCCACCCGTTCCGGCAGGGGCGGACCGTTGTTGGCGATCACCACCCGGGCGGCATGGGGTGCGCTGCGGGTGATGATCAGCATCCGTCGGTCGTCCGGGCGTTCTTGAAGCGCCTCTCGGGCGTTGGTTAGAATATTGGTGAACACCGAGCGGAGATGCATCGGATCACCGGCCACCTGGGGCAGGTGGGGATCGGCGTGGAGCGTCGTGGTCACCCCATCCCGGGCGACCAGTTCGGCTTGGCTGTCG
>CANIXE010000048.1 GCA_947470885.1 Planctomycetota bacterium | reverse complement strand
TGTTCGAATGTTCGAATGCTCGAATGCTCGAATGCTCGAATGCTCGAATGCTCGAATGCTCGAATGCTCGAATGACAGTCAGGAATGCTCGAATGCGCGAACGACTCGAAACGTCAGCCAAAAACCAAACAACTCACTTGGCTAACATTCGAGCATTCGAGCATTCGAGCATTCATCATTTCAGACTTCCGGTTTCCACGCATCCGGGTTCAGATCATTCCGCAATCCAGTGCCGGCGACGATCTTGGTCCCGGCCTTCTTGCCCTTGGCGGTCAGCTTGTTCCAGCGGTCGATGTGGCCGTTCTTGTAGTCCTTGTAGCGCTGGACGCATTCCATGATGACCTTGTGGGCCACCAGGCGGTCTTCCCAACCGTAGGTGTCCGACTTCTTGCCTTCGAGATCCTTGTAAATGTTGAAGAAGTAGTCGACCTCGGCCAGGTAGTGGCTGGGCAGGTGCTGCAGGCCGTGGACGTCGCGCATGCGCGGATCGGCGACAGGAACCGCCAGGATCTTGTGGTCGACGCCCTTGTCGTCCCGCATGACCAGCACGCCCAGGGGGCGCACTTCGATCAAACAGCCGGGGAAGGTGTCGTGCTCGACGATGACCACCACGTCCAGGGGGTCGCCGTCTTCCGAGTGGGTCTGGGGGATGAATCCATACGCGCCGGGGTAGTGGACCGGGCTGTACAGCGTGCGGTCCAGGCGGAAAATATTGAGTTCCTTGTCGTATTCGTACTTGTTCGATGAGCCCTTGGGGATCTCGATGATCGCATTGACGGTGTTGGGGATATCGGTTCCGGCCGGAAGTTCGAGGTAGTTGGGCATGGGCGACACCCTAGGAGCTGTTTTGCGGCATCGCAACCGGCCAAGGGGGGTCCATGCAAAAGCCACGCATCCCACGGTGTGGAAGCGCTACCATTTTTTATTGCTTCACTCCGAATGGGCATATCGTCGGCGCCCGAAACAGCGGTTTCCCCGCCCGGAGCACCCCATGCCGTTCACCAAGCACTTCGCCTCCATCCCCACCATCAAGTACGAAGGCCCGGAATCCGACAATCCGTTCGCCTACAAGTATTTTGATCCCAAGGCCAAGATCCTGGGCAAGCCGATGGCGGCGCTGATGCGGAATGCCGTGTGCTACTGGCACACCTTCCGGGGCACGGCCCTGGACATCTTCGGCCCCGGCACCCTGGTCCGGCCCTGGGAAGACGGCACCAACAGCCTGGAGATGGCCCTGAAGCGCACCGAAGTGGTGTTCGACTTCATCACCAAGCTGGGCGTCGAATACTACGCCTTCCATGACCGCGATGTCGCCCCCGAGGGCGCCAACCTCACCGAAACCAACAAGAACCTGTGGACTGTGGCCGAGAAGCTGAAGGAACTGCAGAAGGCCACCGACGTGAAGTTGCTGTGGGGCACTGCCAACATGTTCAGCCACCCCCGGTTCAGCCAGGGCGCGGCCAGCACCCCGAACGCCGATGTGTTCGCCTACTGCGCCAACAGCGTGAAAGAGGCCATCGACGTCACCAAGTTTCTGGGTGGCGAAAACTACGTCTTCTGGGGCGGCCGCGAGGGCTACAATAGCCTCCTGAACACCAACTACGCCCGGGAGACCGAGCACATCGGCAAGTTCTTCCAGATGGCCGTGGACTACGCCAAGAAGGTCAAGTTCACCGGCCAATTCCTGATCGAGCCTAAGGCCTGCGAACCGACCAAGCACCAGTATGACTTCGATAGCGCCACGGTCCTCGGCACCCTGCGCAAGTTCGGCCTGGAGAAGCACTTCAAGCTGAACATCGAGCAGAACCACGCGACCCTCGCCGGCCACGACTTCTGCCATGAACTGGCGGTGTGCGTCGCCGACAACGCCCTCGGCTCCATCGACAGCAACCGGGGCGACGTGATGAATGGCTGGGACACCGACCAGTTCCCCAACGATTTCCGGGAATGCGCCCAGGCCTGGACGATCATCCTCCAGCAGAAGGACGGCCTCGGTTCCGGCGGTCTGAACTACGACGCCAAGGTCCGGCGCGACAGCTACGATGTGGAAGACATGTTCCACGCCCACATCTGCGGCATCGACACCTGGGCCCGGGGCCTGCGCGCCGCCGAGAAGATCATCAAGGACGGCAAGCTGGCCAAGTTCGTCGACGACCGGTACAGCTCCTACGACAAGGGCATCGGCAAGGACATCGAGAAGGGCAAGGTCGACTTCGAAACCCTGCAGAAGTACATCTTGAAGAAGGGCGAAGCCGCCCCGCTGGCCTCGGCCCGCCAGGAGTACTTGGAAAATCTGTTCAACACCTACGTTATCTGACATGCCCGCGATGTTGGCCGTCGCCTATGGGGGCGGCCACATCAACGCCCTCCTGCCCGTGATCCTGGACCGCCGAGCCGCTGGCTGGCGGGTCGAGATCCTGGCCCTGACCACCGCCGCAGCCACGTGTGCTGCCGGCGGTGTTCCGTTTTCCCGGCTCATGGACATCCCCGACCTATTGTCGGCGGAGGCCCGGCGACGGGGGGCGGAGCTGGCGGCCACCCTGCCTGCCAATCCCGCGGTGCCCGTTGAGGAGTCCATCGCCTACCTGGGGGCGGGTTGGGGTGACCTGGCGGGGGAATTCGGCGCTCTGGAGGCCGACCGCCGTTATGCCGCCGAGGGTCGGCGATGTTTCCTGCCGGTGGCCGCCCTGGAACGGGCGATCCGCCACTTTGCCCCGGATCTGGTGCTGACCACCAGCGCCCCCCGGGCGGAACGGGCGGCGGTCCTGGCCGCTGGCCGCCTGGGCATCTCCTCCATCTGCGTGGTGGACCTGTTCGCCATTGAGGAATCCGCGTGGATCGGCCAACCGGGCTATGCCAGCCGGGTCTGCGTCCCCGTCCCCGGGGTGCGCCAGCGCCTCTTGGATCAGGGGCGACACCCGGATGAAATCGTGGTCACCGGCAATCCGGCCTTCGACCGCCTGGGGGATCCCACCCTGGGGGAGCGGGGACAACGGCTGCGGGAACGCCGGGGCTGGTTGAATAAAAAACTCATCCTCTGGGCCTCCCAGCCGGAACCCCAAGATCCCTCGGTGCCCCGGGGGGTGGAATCCGCCCTGGTGGCGGCCCTGGGGGATCATCCGGATTGGCAACTGGTGATCCGGCCCCATCCCAACGACCAGTACACCTTGCCCCCGGAAGGGCCCCAGGTCAGCCACAGTTTCCGTGGGGAAAACCTGGCGGAACTGCTGGCCGCCTGCGATCTGGTGGTGACCATGACCAGCACCGTCGGCCTGGAGGCGGTCCTCCTGGGCAAGCCCCTGGTGACTTGGGATCAGAGCGCCAGCACCTGGGGGGCACCCTATGCCGAGATGGGGCTGTCCCTGGGGGTGGTCCGGCATCAGGACTTAGCCCCGGCAGTGGCCCGAGCCCTAGCGGGGGGAGGACCGCGGCCCCAGTTGCCGCCGGTCGGGGGGGCCACCGCCCGGGTGTCGGCAGTGGCATCCGCTCTACTGGGCTGATGCTGGCGCAATGCCCCTCTGCCTGACCCCCCGCATCGAATCCATCGCCCAATCCGTCACCGGCCGGAGCGCCCCGTTCTTCGCCGCCGACATCGCCGCCCAGGCCCATACCCTCTCGGATGCCATCCTTGGGCGGCGTATCCTGGTGGCCGGCGGCGCCGGCAGCATCGGTTCAGCCACCTTGCTGGCCCTGCTGGAATTCCAGCCCGCTGCGGTCCACGTGCTGGATCCCGCGGAAAACAACCTGGCGGAACTGGTCCGCTCGGTGCGGACCAACGCCCATGAATTCAAGGGCGAATTCGCGGTCCAGCCCCTGGATTACGGCAGCAATCTGGCGGCGGGCTACCTGAGTACCCAATCGCCCTTCGATGTGGTCCTGTCGTTTGCCGCGTTGAAGCACGTCCGCTCGGAACGGGACGAGTTCAGTCTGGCGCGGATGCTGGAGGTGAACCTGACCAAGGCCGATCGGTTCCTGGCCACCCTGCGCCGTCAGGGGCACGGCAACGAGGGCGTGTTCCTGGTCAGCACCGACAAGGCCGCCAATCCGGTGAGCCTGATGGGGGCCAGCAAGCGGGCCATGGAGTTGCTGCTGTGGGCCCACGCCACCCCGGGTTCTCCGGCCAGCATTCTGGATGGCGGCATTGCCCCTTCCCTGCCCCGGATCACCACCACCCGCTTCGCCAATGTCGCTTTCAGCGATGGCAGTCTGCCCTGGTCGTTCCTCCAGCGCCTGGAGAAAAACCAGCCCTTGGCCGCCCCTGGGGATATTCGCCGATATCTGGTCAGCCCGGTGGAAGCGGGCCAGCTCTGTCTGTTGGCCGCGTTTGTCGCGCCCCACCACCATGTGCTGGTGCCCACCCTGGATCCCGAGAAGGACTTGGTGAAGTTCACCGATATCGCCGAACACACCCTGCGCTCCTTTGGCCTGACCCCCGAATGGCACCGGGACGAGGCCACCGCCAAGGCCGCCGTCGAGGGTGCCCGGGAGCGGGGCCGTTGGCCCGTGCTGGTGACCCACAGCGACACCAGCGGCGAAAAAGACATCGAGGAATTCATCGGCAAGGATGAATACGCCATTGATTGCGAACTGGCCAGCTGCCGGGCGGTGGCGGGCAAGGCGCCCCAGCGCCAGGCCCTGGGGGGATTCCTCCAGCTGGTGGATCGGGCCTGCGTCACTGGCTTGCCCCCGGCAAAAGCTGAACTGGTCACCGCCCTGGGCAAATTGATCCCCATGCTGCACCACCAGGAAACTGGCAAGTCCCTCGACCAAAAAATGTAAACAGGGGGCGCCCCCGAATTCACGTCTGTCGTCCAACCGTCTACCCACCGAGCCCCATGATCGCCCTTTGCGAACCCTGCCTCGACGGCAATGCCCGCCAGTACCTCAACGACTGCCTGGATTCCACCTTCGTCAGCAGCGTCGGCCCGTTCGTCGACCGTTTTGAAAAGGAGTTCGCCGTGGCGGTGGGCAGCCCCTACGCCATCGCCTGCGCCTGCGGCACCGCCGCCATCCACCTGGCCTTGATCGCCTGCGGGGTCGGCCCCGGTGACCTGGTGCTGACCAGCGATTTCACCTTCATCGCCACTGCCAATCCGATCCGCTACCAGCAGGCCCAGGCGGCGTTCATCGACAGCGAAACGGTGTCCTGGAACCTGGATCCTAAATTGCTGGTCCAGGCCCTGGACGATCTGGCCCGGGAAGGCCGTCTGCCCAAGGCGGTCCTCGCCGTTCATATCCTCGGCCAGCCGGCGGACCTGGGGCCCATCGTCGCCGCCTGCGAGCGCCACGGCGTGCCCCTGATCGAGGACGCCGCCGAGGCCCTGGGGGCCGGCTACACCGCGGACTACCCGTACGCCTCCTGCGCCGGCAAGCAGGTGGGCACCATCGGCCGGATCGGCTGCTTCAGCTTCAACGGCAACAAGATCATCACCACCGGCGGCGGGGGGATGATGACCACCGCCGATCCTGTGTTGGCGAAGAAACTCAAGCACCTCAGCACCCAGGCCAAGCTGCCCGGCCTGGCCTTCGTCCACGACGAGGTGGGCTACAATTACCGCCTGACCAACCTGGCCGCCGCCCTGGGCGTGGCCCAGCTGGAGCGCCTGCCGGAATTCATCGCCCGCAAGCACCGGATCGCCCAGCGTTACCGCGAGCTGTGCGCCAAGAAGGGCTGGGAATACCACCCGGTCCTGCCGGGTACCGCCCCCACCTGCTGGCTGGCCTCGGCCCTCGTGGGTCCCCGGCGGGATGCCATCCTGGATACCCTGACCAAGGCCGGAATCGGCGCCCGGCCCCTGTGGATGCCCGTGGCCCATCAGGTGAAATTCCAGGGCAGCCGGCGCTGGGGCGGCGCGGTGGCGGAACGTTTGGCGGCGGAAGGTCTGTCCCTGCCGTGTTCCGCCGGCATCACCGAGGCCCAACTGGACCAGGTGATCACCGCTCTCGAAGGCTGCTGATATGTTTCCGTTGATCGTGATCCCGGTCCGGGGCGGCTCGAAGGGCATCCCCAAGAAGAATCTGCAGCCCGTCGCCGGCGTTAGCTTGGTGGGCCGGGCCGTCCGCGCCGCGAAGGAAGCCTGTCGTTTATTGGGTGGTGGCCGGGTGGTGGTGGATTCCGATGCCGACGACCTGCTGGCCGAAGCCCGGCGCTGGGGCGCGGAAACGCCCTACGTCCGCCCCGCCCACCTGGCCAGCGACACCGCCGGCAGCATGGATGTGCTCCGTCATGCCTTGACGGTGCTGGGGATCACCGCCGGGGACGCCACCCCCATCGTCCTGGTCCAAGCCACCAGTCCCCTGGTGACCGGCCGGCATATCGCCGATGCGGTGTTGGCCTATGATCAGGATCCGGTGGTCAGCGTCTGTCCGGCGGAACACCATCCTGCATGGAGCTTCCGCCAGGTCGGCGGCGTGATCCACGCCCTGGTGCCGGATCTGGCCGCCACCCGGCGTCAGGATCTGCCCCCGGCCTTCCGTCTGACCGGTGCGGTTTACGTCGGCAGCGCCGCTGACGTCCACGCCGGCAAGCATTTCGTCCAGCCCGGGCGCACCCGGGCAGTGCTGCTGGATGCGGCCCACGCGGTGGATGTGGACCACCCCAGCGATCTCCAGGTGGCCGAGGCCCTGGCCACTCCGGTGGTCACCCCATTCCGCCTGGGCGGTCGACTGATCGGCCCGGGCCATCCGGCCTACATCATTGCCGAGGCCGGGGTCAACCACGACGGCGACCTGGCGGAGGCCCACCGCCTGGTGGATGCCGCCGCCGATGCGGGCGCAGACGCGGTGAAATTCCAGACCTGGCGCACCGAACTGCTGGTGAAGCCCGGGGCCGCCACCGCGGCTTATCAGCAGGATGCCACCGGTGCCGTCGATCAGTACACGATGCTCAAGGCCCTGGAATTGCCGGAGGCTTGGCACGCGGAATTGCGGGACCACGCGGCTGCCCGGGGCATCCACTTCATGTCCACCCCGGACGAGATCGTGTCCGCCCGGTTCCTCGCCACCCTGGGCGTGCCGGCGATGAAGGTGGGTTCCGCCGAGTTGGACAACCTGCCCTTCTTGGCCCAGATCGCCGATTTGTGCCGGAGCCATAGTATGCCCCTGCTGTTGTCCACGGGCATGGGGGATCTCACCGAGGTCCTGACGGCGGTGGACACCTTGCGGAATATTCTCACCGCCAACGGCGGCCCGGGACTGGCCCTGTTCCACTGCGTCAGCCAATACCCCGCGCCCCTGGATGAGATGAACGTCCGGGCCATCGCCACCCTGCGCCGGGCCACCGGCCTGCCCGTGGGTCTGAGCGACCACTACCCCGGTCCGGAAGCCGCCCTTGCGGCAGTCGGCGTGGGGATGGACATCTGGGAAAAGCATCTGACCTGCGATGTGAACCGTCCTGGCCCGGATCACCGGATGAGCCTGGAACCGGCGGAATTGAAGCGCCAAATCGACCTGGTGCGCAAGGCGGAGCGGGCGCTTGGGGATGGCCACAAAGTACCCCGGGCCAGCGAGGCCGGGACCAAGCTGGTGGTGCGTAAACGCCTGTGCGCCGCCCGGGCCATCGCCGCCGGCCAGGTCATCACCGCCGAAGATCTCACCGGCCTGCGCACGGAAACCGGCCTGCCGGTGTCCGCCTGGGCGGAAGTGGTGGGCCGCACCGCCGCCCGGGCCATCGACCACCTGGATCCCATCACCCCGGAGACCCTGGCATGAATCCCATCCGCCTGGTGGTGGTGAGCACGAGTCGCAGTGAATTCGGCCAGCTGGCCCCCATCGTGCGCCTGCTGCGTCACGATCCCCGCTTCACCACCACCTTCGTCGTGGGCGGGATGCATCTGGATGCGGGCACGCCCCTGCCCGTGGAAACGGTGGGCCTGGAGGTCCACCGCCTGCCCCGTCCGGCGGATTCCCTGGGTCTGGTCCACCAGCGGGACCTGCGGGATCTTTTGCAGACCCGGGAGGCTGAGGCCGTCCTGTTGCTGGGGGATCGCTTTGAACTGCTGGAACTGGCCATCCCGGTGATGCTTTCCGGGGCGGTGATCGCCCATCTGTCGGGCGGCGAACGCACTGCTGGGGCCATCGACGACCAGATTCGAGACGCCGTCAGCAAGCTGGCCCATCTGCATTTTCCCGCCCACGAGCAGGCCGGGAAGCGCCTGGAGGCCTTGGCCGAGGAACCCTGGCGGATCCACGTGGTGGGCGAACCGGGCCTGGATGCCATCGCCGCCGAAGGCCTGCTGTCCCCGGCGGAAATCGCCGGGATCATCGGCGTCACCCCCGCCGCCGGCGATGCGGTGGTGGCCCTGCATCCCGTGACCCGGGATCCGGCCCAGACCGCCAACGCCCTGGCCGCCCTGGCCGCCTGGGCCACAACCTTCCCCGGACAGATTTTCTTCAGCAGCCCCAACGGCGATCCCGGCAGCGACGGGGTCAGCTCCACCTGGCGGTTTCTCGCTGGGCCGAGGCGCCACGTCCTGGGGAACCACGGAGCCCGGTTTTTCCGCAGCCTCACCGGAGTGTGCGGCCTACAGATCGGCAATTCCTCCGCCGGGCTGGTGGAGGCCCCCAGCCTGGGGGCGGCCACCATCGACCTGGGCACCCGGCAGCAGGGCCGGCCCCGGGGCGCTTCGGTGCGCACGGTGGAGCATCCCACCCCCGCTTCATTGGCCGAGGCCGTAGCCGCCGCCCCGGAGCTGCGGATTCACGCCAAGCCAGAGCTGAATCCCTACGGCGATGGCCGCACCGCCACCAAAGTGGTGGAGGTTCTCGCAAGCCTTGTCCGCGATCCCCGGATCACCACCCAGGCATGAGCGTTCAGCAGATCCCCGTGGCGGAGTCGCCGGGAGCGCCGGCCGCCTGGCCGGCATCGGTGAAGGCATGAGCGTTCAGCGGATTCCCGTGGCGGATGCCGCCGCTTGGCGGGCGGCGTCGGCCGGCTTGCCGGCGGACGTCTACCACGATCCCGCCTACATCGCCGCCGCGGCGTTGGGCCAGCGGGTGGAACTCGTCGTGGCCACTTCTGGAGGCGATCGCCTGGCCGTGCCCCTGGTCATCCGTCCGGTGCCGGAATGGCTGGGGGAAGCCGCCTGCGACGCGGAATCGCCCTACGGCTACGCCGCGCCCCTGGTGACGGGCAACGGCCTGGCCCTGTGGCCTGAATTATCCTCAGCTCTCGCCGCCGATGGCATCGTCAACGTATTCCTGCGGGGGCATCCTGGGTTGGATCTGGCCCTGCCCGAGGGGGCCTGGCGTCAAGCCCCCCATGCCACGGCGGCCATCCCCCTGGCGGATGGGGAACCCTTCGCCGGGGCCCGCTGCGCCAACCAGCGCAGTCAGATGAACCGGGGGGAAAAGCAGGGCTTCCGCGCCGAGGTCCAGTGCCCGGCTGGTGATCTCACGGAATTCCGGGCGATCTACGACGCCACCATGGACCGCCTGGAGGCCGGGGCGGCCTACCGGTTCTCCGACGCGTATTACGCGGCTCTGAATGGCTTGGGGGAGGCCATGGCCCTGGTCACTGTCCGGGATCCAGCGGGCCAGGCGGCGGCAGCGGCCCTGTTTTTCGCGGGCCCGGTATGGGCCCACTACCACCTCAGCGGCCGGGCGGATGGCGCCGCCGGCAATGTCGCCGGCAACCTCCTATTCCCCGCCGCTGCCGCCTGGGCCGCGGGCAAAGGCTGTCGGTTTCTCCACCTGGGGGGTGGCACCACCGCCGCCCCGGACGACAGCCTGCTGGCCTACAAGAAACGCATCGGCCGCCTGGACACGGCGTTTCCCGCCGGCGGCGTCCTGTGCGATCCCGTACGCCATGCCACCCTGGTGGAACGCTGGCGCCATCGCACCGGCAAACCAGGATCGTGGTTCCAGACGTATCGGCAGCAGTAATGACAGGTACAGACGGTTTATTTTTTCTTGGTATTGCCTGCGGTCAATTCAGCGCGGGAAGCAGCGGTTTCCACTGGGAGCGCCGAGCGCCAGC
>CANIXE010000047.1 GCA_947470885.1 Planctomycetota bacterium | reverse complement strand
CCTGGTGCTGTGCTACCTGCTGTGGGACATTGCTCCGGTGGAGGGCAAGACGATGAACGCGGTGCTGACCGAGGCGGTGGCCAACCACCTGCCCTTCGGCGGCGCGTTCACCTGGGTCACCATGTTGTCCGCCGGCGCCCTGCTGGTGGTGGCGGCCCAGGCGGGATTCATCGGCGGTCCCCGGGTAATGGCCAACCTGGCGGCGGACGGCTGGCTGCCCCGGCGCTTCACCCGCCTGTCCGATCGGCTGGTGACCGAACAGGGGGTGATCGTCCTGGGTATCGCCGGGATCATCGCCCTGGCCTTCACCCATGGCGCCGTGGACCTGCTGGTGGTGATGTATTCCATCAACGTGTTCTTGACCTTCACCCTGACCATGGCGGGAATGGTCCGCCACTGGTGGGGCGAACGGAGCGCCCCGGCGGGCCTGCGGCGGAAGCGCTTGGCCCTGTTCCTCAGCGCCGGATTGCTCTGCGCCTCGATCCTGGTGGTGACGGTGGTGGCGAAGTTCGGCGCCGGGGGTTGGGTCACCGTGGTGTCGACAACCCTGGTGGTGGTGGCCTGCCTGGCGATCCGCGCCCATTACCGCGCCCTGTCCGGTCGACTGATGGCCGCCTTCGGCCCGATCCTCCCCACCAGCCCGGCGAAGGATCGCCCCGATCTGGGCGATCCCACCACCGGCGGTACCAGCCCGCCCACCCTGGTCCTGCTCACCGACAGCTGGAACGGCACCGCCTGGCACACCCTGCTGAACGCCCTGCGGACCTTCCCCAAACATTTCCAACAGGTGGTGATTGTCGGCGTGGCGGTGGTGGATGCGGTGGAAAGCACCGACGCCCACGAGGCGGAACAGCGCCTGCAAACCCGCCTGGCCCCCTGGCGGGACCACGTCCGGGCCCTGGGCCTGCCCTGCGCAATCCGCACCACCTGCGGCACGGAAGCCGACCAGGCGGTGGAGGACCTGTGCCGGGCCATCCAAAAGGACCACCCGCGCCTGGTGGTCGCCGCCGGCAAGGTCCTGAGCGCCCACGAGGGCTGGTTGTACCGCCTGCTCCACAACGACACCGCCCTGGCGGTGCAACGCCGCCTGCAGTGGGCGGGCATCCCGGTGCATCTGGTGGCGGCGCGCCTCGACCGGCCATGATCCGAGCGTGGCCGACCTGATCCTCCATCGTGTGCGCCTGGCGTCGTCCGATGGCTTCGGCCGGGCGGTGCCCCTGGAGCCCTTCGCCCTGCTGATCCGCCAGCTCCAATTGCTGGCGGCCCAGGCCACGGTGTTGGCATTCCGGGGGACCAGCGCCAAGCCGCCCAGGGGGGCAGGATTTGAAGAAATGCTGGCGATGCGCCTGTGCGATCAGGCGGGGGATCCCGCCACCGGGGATTCCATCCTGACCTTTGGTGCGCCCCGGCTGGGGGAGGCCGCCCCCGAGGTCTATGGGCAAAGCCTGATCCCCGGGATCACCGACCACCGCCCCCCCCGGGAAGCCACCTGCTTCGACCTGCTGGCGGCCACCCTCCTGGATCTGATCGGTGGCAACCAGGACAGCCCCCGGTTGGACCAGGGGCTCTTACATACCGTGGCAGACATGCAGGGGGTGTTTATTCCGCCCCATCGTTTTTCCGCCCTGTGGCTGGAGTCCCGCCGGCACCTGGGCACGCCCCAGGAGCACGCGGTGGTGTGCGCGGTGACCCGGGTCACCTGCCAGACCGCCGCCGCCTGGAGCGCCGTCATCCCCGAAGCCCGGATCGTCCGCCTGACCGGCCGTCTGGACATGGTGCAGCTCAGTTCCGCCAGCTTTGTCCTCGCCCTCGACCACAACGGGGGGACGGTGCCCGGGGTGGTGACGGATGGGGATGTCCACCGCCTGACTGGGCTGCTGGGCCGGCGGATCACCGTGATCGGCCGGGCCATCCACCGGCCCTCTGGACGGATCCTCCGCCTGGAGGCCCAGGGACTGGCAATCCACGATGGCGAAGGTCCCCAGGACGACGAGGACCCGGCCAACCTGGTGGTGATCCTCGACGGCCCAGAAGAGCAGGGGAGTGGCCCTGTCGGAATGGGCAGTCCTGGGGTATAGTACCCCGTGCTTCCGGCTCCCCGCAGCATTGTCGCCCAGCTTCTCCTGCTGCTGGTTCTAACCGTCATCCTGGTGGTGACGGCGGGTAGTCTATTCAGCTACCAATCCACCGCCGCGGCGAACCAAAAGGCCGTCCTCGCCAGCCTGCAGATGGACGCCGAACGGCGGGCCGCGGTGGATTCCCAGGTGTTCGTCGACGTCGAGCACAACCTGACCCAATGCGCCGGGTTGATCCGCCGACGCTTGGCCGCCCCGCCGCCCGCCCCCCCCTGGCCCCGGAACGAAGATGGTACCGTGCGTCTGGCCCCGGAAGGCCCGGATCTGCCACTGGCGGGGTTCCTGACCCATCGGGCCGGTGAAAATGAATTGGCCCGACGACGTTTTGCCGCCGCCCTGGAGATCCTCCAGGAACTCGGGGCCTCGTGGTGCCGCCAGCTACCCGCCATCGCCATCGCCCGACCCGGGGACTGGATCGCCAGTTGGGGCACGGCCTATGCCGAGCTGAGCGCATCGATGCTACCGGATGATCCGATCCTGCTCGCCAGCGAAGCCGAGCTGCTGGCCCGACCGGAACCCGGGGTGCGCTGGTCCCGGCCCTATCTGGAACCCGCCACCGATCTCCAATGCGTCAGTGCCCTCCTGCCGGTGGAAGTCGCCGGTGTGCGGGTGGCAATCTACCACCCCGTGCCCGTGGCCGCCCTCCTGGCCCAGGTCGGGCAGGACATGCCCGGAAGCACCCTCACGGTGGTCCTGGACCAACATCTCCACCCCATCGCCTGCCCCAGATCCCAACCCGATCCTAAACCCGGGACTCCCCTCCTCGAAGAATCGACGACCCTGAAGCTGCCTCCCCGGCTGGCCCGGGCCCTGGCCGGTTCGGTGTTCACCCAGACTGGCATCTACCCCGCCGCCGCCGGAGATGGCTGGCTGGCGGTATCACGACTGAATGGCCCTGGATGGTTCGTGGTGACCCACTTGCCCCCGGAATACGTCAATGATGCCGCAGAACGGAGCGCCTGGGCGGTCCTCATGGTGGGCGGGCTGATTCTCGGCGTGCTGATCATCGCCATCACCGTGGTGGTGGAATTCAACATCGCCCGCCCGATCAACGCTCTTCAGGAGGACGTCGCCATCCTCGCCGCCGGGGGTCGCCCCAACCGGGCCCGGTCACCCCGTCGGGATGAGATCGGCGTCCTCGGGGCGACCTTCGACCGGATGGCCCACGAAGTGGCGGATATCCACGCCAGCCTGCGGGAAGCCCTGGTGGAACTCGGCCGCCGGGAGGAGATGTACCGGACTGTATTCGCCGCCGCGGACGCCCTGCTGGTGATCCGGGACGGTCGGATCGTCGAAGCCAATGTCCGGGCCGGTGCACTGTTCGCCCTGGCCACTGACCAGCTGGTGGGCCGAACCCTGGTGGAATTGGCGCCCGAACGCCAAGCCGATGACGAACCCAGCACGGTCCGCCTGGAGCGTCTGAGTCATGGCGCCACCGGCGGCTTCCACGCCTGGCGGGCCCGCCGGCCAGAGGGCAATGACATCGATGTCGAGATCGGTTTTGCCCGAGTTACCCGTCCGAATGGCGAATTGCTGGTGGTGGCCCTCCACGACGTGACCGAGCGCAACTCCCTGGACATGCAACTCCGCCAGATGCAAAAAATGGAAACCGTCGGCCAGTTGGCGGGGGGCGTGGCCCACGACTTCAACAATCTCCTGGCGGGGATCCTGGGGTCCGCGGAACTCCTCGGCCGGCGCCTGGGCAGCCACCCAGACCAAGCCAAGGCCAAGGAACTGGTAGGGCGGATCCTCCAGGCCGGGGACCGGGCCGCCGAACTGGTCCGCAAGCTGATGTCGTTCGCCCGTAAAGGCCGCCAGGTGTCGACTCCCCTGGATGTCCACGAGGTGATCCGGGAAACCTGCGCGCTGTTGGAGCGGAGCATCGACCGGCGGATCGCCCTACGCCTGGACCTGGATGCTGAAGACCAGGTGGTCCTGGGGGACACGGCGATGCTCCAGAGCGCCCTGTTGAACCTGGGAGTCAACGCCCGGGATGCGATGCCCGAAGGCGGAACCCTGACCTTCACCACCCGCAATCTGGATCTGGGGGCGGAACCCCCGCGCCCGGGGTCCCCAGGCCTGATGGCGGGACGCTATCTGGAGATCCTGGTCAGCGACAACGGCACCGGCATGCCCCCGGAAGTGCTGAACCGCCTGTTCGAACCCTTCTTCACCACCAAGCCCCTGGGTAAGGGTACCGGCTTGGGCTTGGCCTCGGTATTGCGCACGATCCAGGACCACCATGGCCGGGTCGAAGTCTTCAGTACGGCAGGGGCCGGCACCACCTTCCGTCTGCTCCTGCCCCTCAGCCAACAGAACGCCCAATCCCATACCACCGCCCCCCTGCCGGTGGTTGGTAAAGGCCGGATCCTGGTGGTCGATGATGACGATCTGGTCCGGGGAACCGCGGTGGAAATGCTCCGTTCCCTGGGTTACCAGGTGGACGAAGCCCGGGACGGTCTGGAGGGCATCGCCGCCTACCGTCCGGGGCAACATGATCTTGCCCTTCTGGACATGGAAATGCCCGGGGCCCGGGGCATCGACTGCCTGCGGGGGATCCGCACCCGGGATCCCCAGGTGCGGGCCTTGCTCTGCAGCGGTTTTGCCCGGGATGAATCCGCCAGTGAGCTCCACAGCGCCGGATTTCTCGGCTTCCTCAAGAAACCGTTCCGCCTGTTCGATCTGAGCAATGCCGTGGCCACCGCCCTCAAGACCCCCGCCAACCGATGATAGTCCACATCCTGGCTTCGTTGTTGTGCCCCGAACCCCTGGATATCGGATGATCCCATGGCGATCCGACTGACCGGCAACGCAGGCACCTGGACCCTCCCCGAGGGTGAGACCATCCTCGGCCGGGGCGCTGGTTCCGGGATCGTCATCCCGGATCGGCGGCTGAGCCGGCAGCACGCCCGGTTCCAGGTGGTAGGTCAACAGGTCGTGGTGGAGGATCTGGGCACCACCAACGGCGTCCTGGTGAATGGCGACCGGATCACCGGGCCGACGGTGCTGATCCCCGGATCCAGCGTGGTCTGCGGACCGATTCTCCTCAGCGTCGAAATCAGCAGCACCTCCACGCCCCCGGCCTTGACCGTGACCAACGCGACCTTGCTGACCCCGGCCGCCGCAGATTTGGCGGGCCCAGCCCGGCGGCACACCGAAGCCATGGATCCCCAACTGGTGGTGACCCTGGCGGAGGAAAGCCGGGGCAGCCGGAAGGTCGCCCCGGCCATCATCACCGCCCTCCACCAGCACCTTGGCGAAAGCGGTCCCCTGCCCACCGATCAGGGCATGCTCCATTCGGGCCCCCTGGCCCCCCATGGACGGCCGGCTCCCCCGGTGATGGCAGTGCCCCAGACCACCGGCTATCCCAGTACCACCCACCTGCTCCCCGCCGAGGCCGGGGCCCCTACCACCGGGGCCCTCCAGCCGGCCAAGCTACCCCCTGTCAAAATCGCTCTGGCCCTGGGTCTGCGGCGGGTCGGGGCCGCGGCGGGGGATGTCCTCCAGCTCACCGGCCTGGGTCTGACCATCGCCATCCCGTTGGCCCTCGTCGGCCTGGCCGCCGCCTTGCACCAGGCCGGTGCGGCCCTGACCCCCGAGGGCATCGCCCTACCGCCCCCCAATGGCGCCGGGACGGCCAGCGTGGGCTCCCTGGTCAAAGCCCTGCCCCAAAGCACCGGCTCTGCCGTGTTCGCCCTGCTCCGCACCCTCCGGGAGTTGAACGCAGTCCCCGTGATCGCTCCGTTGTTTCTCGGTCTGGCAGGGGCGGCAGTGGCCTTGGAGCTCCCCCTGCTCCTGGGCCTGGTGGCGGCCACGGTGCGCAAAGGCGGGCCGTGGTGGCACCGCCGTCTGGGTCTGGTCATCGTCCTCCATCGCAATGGCCATCGGCCCGGCTGGGGCCGAACCATCCTCCGTTGGCTGTTGTTCGCCCTTTGCTGGCCCCTGGCGGTGATCACCGTATGGTCGGGTCGCCGATCCCTTCACGATGTCCTGTGCGGCACCGAAGTCCGACCGACCTGAATCGCCGGGGAATCCGCCATGACGTTGCCGTTGCTGCTGAGCACTCTCCTTCTGACCGGAAGTGCCCTCGCCGCCGACCTGCCGGTGGCGACCAAGGAACTGACCCAAGGCCTGGCCAATCCCCTGTGGGTGGGCAGCACCCCTGATAACCCCCAACGGCTGTACGTGTGCGAACAACGTAGCGGATTGATCCGCACCGTGGACGCCGCTGATGGAACGCTGGGAGATGCGCCTTTCCTGCGCGTTGCCGGGATACTGTCCTCGGGAAATGAACAGGGTCTTCTCGGCCTGGCCTTCCATCCCCAGTACGCCAAGAACGGCCGGCTCTTCGTCTACCTCACCGCCCCCGGGGGCGGCAAGGCGGGCCGGGTCGAGATCCGGGAATACCATGCCACCCCGGGGGCGGCGACCGCCGATCCTGAGCCGGTGCGCCTGGTCCTGGCCATCGACCAGCCCGAGGCCAACCACAACGGCGGCTGGATCGCCTTCGGCCCCGATCACCTGCTCTACCTGGGCGTGGGGGACGGCGGCGGCGCCAACGACCGCCACGGGAAAATCGGCCATGGTCAGGACCGAAGCACCCTCCTGGCCAAGATGCTGCGCATCGACATCGACCAAGCCCAACCCTACGCCGTGCCCCCGGGCAACCCCTTCACCGGCCCCGGCGAACGGGGCGAAATCTGGGCCTTCGGCCTGCGCAATCCCTGGCGTTGCAGCTTCGACCGCAAGACCGGCGATATCTGGATCGGCGATGTGGGCCAGAACGCCCGGGAGGAGATCGACCTGATCCCCGCCGGGCAAAAGGGCCTGAATTTCGGCTGGCGCCCCCGGGAAGGCACCATCGCCACCCCCAGCTTCCACGAAGAGCCGGTGACCCCGGCAACGGAACCCGTGTTGGATTACACCCGAGATCAGGGCGTGTCGGTTACCGGCGGCTACGTCTACCGGGGCACCGCCATTCCGGAACTCGCCGGCTGGTACCTGTTCGCCGATTTCGCCACCGCCCGGATCTGGGCGATCCCCACCGAAGTGCCCCCGGGCCAGCCCCGGGAACAACGGGAACTGACCCACCTGCTGAATCCCCAGCGGGGCATCAAGGGCCTGGCCAGCTTCGGCGAGGATGCTGCCGGCGAACTCTACGTCTGCTCGTGGATGGATGGGCGAATCCTCAAGATCGTCCGCCGCTGAAATATGGATCTTTTCCGACCTCTCGGAGACCTGTCTCCCCTGACGACCGGACGTTCCCGAGACGGCGCGCTTGTCCCGTTGTCCCGGGGCGAAGGATCCGCCGCCCCATGCTTGACCTGCTGACCCGTCCCGTCGCCGCCGCCGTCGCCGACCGTCTGAACGTTGCTCCTACCCAGGTCGCCGGCCTGTTCGCGCCCCCGGCCAAAGGCTTCGCCGCCGATCTGGCCCTGCCCTGCTTCCAGCTGGCCAAGGCCGCGGGCAAGGCGCCCCCGGCTCTGGCTACCGACCTCGCGGCATTCCTGCCCACGGTGATCCCCGGGCTCACCGCCACCGCCGTCGGCCCATTCTGCAACCTGAGTTTCGCTGCCGGGAATGTCGCCCAGGCCCTCCTGCCGGCCCTGGCGGAACCCACCGCCGCCCTGCGCTCCAGCGCCGGGGCCGGGCGCACCGCGGCCATCGATTTCAGCAGCCCGAACATCGCCAAGCACCTCGCCTTCCACCACATCCGCTCGACCATGCTGGGGAACGCCCTGGCCCACTGCTACCAGGCCGCCGGCTGGAAAACCGTGCGGATCAACTTCCTGGGGGACTGGGGCACGGCCTTCGGCCGGCTGATCAGCGGCTGGAAACGCGAGGGCCTGACCCTCGACCAGCTGCGCGCCGCCGACGACCAGGTGACGTTCCTCAACGCCCTGTACGTCCGGGCCAGCCAAGCGGCCAAGGGTGATGCGGCCCTGGAAGACGACGCCCGCCGCTGGTCGAAGAAACTGGAAGACGGCGACGCGGAAGCCCGCCACCTATGGCAGATTTTCAAGGACGCCAGCCTGGCGGAATTCCAGCGGGTCTACGCCCTCTTGGGCGTGACCTTCGATTCGTGGAAGGGCGAAGCCTATTACGAAGACAAGATGGGACCAATCCTGGCCGAACTGGCGGACAAGAACCTGACCAGTGAAGACCAGGGCGCCACCATCGTCGACCTGCCGAAACTCGTCGGCAAGCAGTTCAAAAAGCCGGCCCTGATCAAGCGGGCCGACGGCGGCACCCTGTACGCCACCCGGGACCTGGCAGCCTGCGACGACCGGATGCGCGAGTTCGCCGCCGACCGGGCGCTGTACGTCGTCGACCTGGGCCAGTCCCTGCATTTCACCGAGTGGTTCGCGGTGGCAAAGCTCCTCAACCGACCCTTCGCCGGCAACCTGCGCCACGTGGGCTTCGGCGTCGTCCTGATGTGGAACGATGAACCGGGAGAAGGCCTGGAACCCGGCTGGGCCAAGGGCCGCACCCGGGCGGGCAAGGTGATGCTGCTGCGGGAAGTCCTGGAAGAAGCCATCGACCGGGCCGCAGTCATCGTCCGGGAAAAGAACCCCGACCTGGACGCCGCCGAACAAGCCACCATCGCCCGCCAGGTGGGCATCGGCGCCGTGGTGTTCAACGATCTGAAAAATGGCCGAACCAACGACGTGAAGTTCAAGTTCGAAGACGCCCTTCGTTTCGACGGCGAAACCGGTCCTTACCTGCAATTCGCCCACGCCCGTCTGTGCAGCATCGAGCGCAAGGCCAACGTCGGGGACCTGGCGGGGGATCCCGCCCTGCTCACCAGCGACCACGAAAAAAATGTGCTCCTGGCCATTGCCAAATTGCAGAACGCCCTGGAGCGCACCGTCGAGGCCGACGAGCCCAGCCTGCTGGCCGCTGCCCTGCTGAATCTGGCCGGCGAGATCGCCGTCTGGCTGACCAGCGGCAACAGCAACCTGGACGCCCGGGTGCTGTGCCTGGATGCAGCCCAATCTGCCGCCCGCCTGCGCTTGGTGCGCGCCGCCCGAGGCGCCCTGGGGGAAGGCCTGCGCCTCCTGGGCCTGGCCGCCCCGGAACGCATGTGAACCCCCCATTTCTGAACGGAATCCCATGCTGAACGCCACGTTGTCCGTCCCTTCCGGTCCCCTGCCCGCCCAGCGGGTGGATGTCTTCGTGCCCCAGGAATCCGCCGATCGGCCCCTGGTGGTGTGTTTCCACGGCGGCTGGTGGCATGCCGGCGGCCACGCCGATCTGCGGGCCCTGTGCCTGATCCTCGCCGAACACGGCTGGCCCTGCGCCACCGTAGGGATGCGCCACCTGGCGGTGGCCGGCGGCAACACCAGCGACACCGGGCGCAACGGCACCGACCTGACCGACGACGCCGCCGCGGGCATGGCCAAGGCCGTGGAGGAAGCCCGGCTCCTGGGCTGGAACGGCAATGGCATCGTCACCCTGGGTTCCGGTTCCGGCAGCCTGACCGCCCTGGTCCTGGCCCACCGTTCCGGCAAGGAAACCAAGGCCGGCGTGCCGGTGCGGGCGACCATCGCCTGCGGCCTGACCCCCAGCCTGGACCACCACGACGGCTGGGCCCAAGCCCTGACCAAGACCATCGACCAGTTCGCCGGCAGCCAGCGCCACGCCCTGTCGCCCATCCACCTCAAGCCCGAGCACTACCCGCCAGTGCTGATCCTCCACGGCGACGCCGACGTGGACGTGCCGGCCAAGCTGGCCCAGCGTTTCCACCAGCGCCTGGTGGAAGCCGGCGAACCCAGCCAGATCGCCATCCTCGCCGGAGTCGCCCACCACTTCCTGGAGCACCCGCTGCAACCCGCCGGCCGGGCCGCGGTGGAGCACCTTCTGCCGTTTCTTCAGGGCCTGGTGGCCCCGCCGGTGCAAAGCGCCGAGGAATGGTTCGTCGGCCATGGTGCCGGAAGCGCCGAGCGCCAGCTCGGCTAAACTGGGAGCGCCGAGCGCCGGCTCGGCTAAACTGGGAGCGCCGAGCGCCAGCTCGGCTAAACTGGGAGCGCCGAGCGCCAGCTCGGCTAAACTGGGAGCGCCGAGCGCCAGCTCGGCTAAACCTAAATCCGGCGATGAATTCACGCGGAGACGCGGAGACGCGGAGAAGGCAAGAGGTTGGACTAGAAATCGACGTTCACCAGGAGGGTGAT
>CANIXE010000046.1 GCA_947470885.1 Planctomycetota bacterium | reverse complement strand
GTGACCAAAGCCCCGGCCACCCTGGACATCCCCGGGATCACCGCCGGCATCCGTGCTGGCGATGAAGCCGCGTTTAATGTTTTCTGCGCCCTCTACGGAACGCGGATGCAGCGGTACCTGCTGGTGGTGGCCAGGGGCGATGAACCAGCCGCCCAAGAGGCCTACCAGGAAACCCTGATCCGGATCATCAAGTACCTGAAACCCTGTGCCGGGGATCCAGATCTGTGGCGGTACCTGACCACCTGCATGGGTACGGTATGGATCGATCAGGTGCGTCGACGCCAAGCCCTCAATCGGGGGCGTCGACCGATCACCGCTGATCTGGCCCTGGCCACGCCACCCGCGCATGCGGACCGGATCGATGATCGTCTACAGGACCTGCTTACTGCAGCTCTCGCCAGCCTGCCGATCGCGGATCGGCAATTAATCGAAGACCACTATATGCAGGGCCTGCCCCAGCCGGACCTGGCCGCCCGGATGGAGCTGCCGGTGAAAACCCTGGGGATGCGCCTGGTGCGCGTGCGCCGACACCTCCGGGAGCTCATCGTGAAAGGGCTGCAGCATGACTGACCATCGCCCTGTTCCCGACGCGGTCCGGGCCGCCCTGGCCCGGAACCGACTGCTCCATGATATCCTCGACGAAGACCACCCCGTGTCCCTCGCGATCCAAGCCCGCTGCCGAGGAGAGCTGCGCCGGCGGCGACAACGGATGACCGCTTGGCGGATCGCCGTCGCCGCCGGGTTCATGCTGGCGATCAGTGCTGGAATTTCCGGGGTGCTCACCCCGTCCCCGCCGACGGCCCTGGCCCTACTCACTCCCGCCTCGCCCACGCCCAAGACATCTCCCCTGGCTCACCCACCTGCACCAGTCTTTCAACAGGTGACCACGGCCCAGGTCCCCACCGGCCTTGTGGTGATCCGCAGTTCCACCTTCGATCTTCCAGCCAACCAGCCGGTACTCCTAACCTACGTCACCAGTGGATCCATGGCCGGAAGCTACCAACGCCTCCACTCTTGGGAGATGGATCCCCGGCTCTCCCCCATGGATGACACGGAACTCCTCCGGTCTCCAGGAGTTCTGGCCCTCGTAGATGCCGGAAGAGGGAACAAGCGACTGGTCGTGGGGATATCCCCCCGTTCGCCGACAGCTGCCGCCACTCCGTACCGTTAGCCGAGCGGACGACGGATTCCCAGCGTCCTCGTAGACCCACCGTGCCCTTTGATCTTTACAATTTGCTCCGTTCCGGTTGAACTCGACAGGGTCCACGCCAGCCCCCCTTTCGCCCTTGCTGGATCACTCCCATGGCCGACCAGACCCCCTACCTCGCCCCCGTGTTCCCGGATGCCGCCCTGGCGGAAAACCCGTCCCAGCGCTGCCCGGTGGTGCTGCTGCTGGATGTCAGCGCGTCCATGGCCGGGGCTCGGATCAGTGAACTAAACCAGGGCCTTCAAGCCTTCAAGGACAGTCTGGGGGATGATCCCCTGGCGAAGAAGCGGGTGGACCTGGCCCTCGTCACCTTCGGCGCCAAGGTCGAGGTGGTCCATGAGTTTTCCACGGTGGATGCCTGGAATCCCGCGCCCCTGGTGGCTGAGGGCAACACCCCCATGGGGGAAGGCATCCGCAAGGCCCTGGAGATCCTCCAGGCGCGGAAGGACCAATACCGGGCCGCCGGGCTGACCCCGTACTACCGGCCCTGGGTGTTTCTGATCACCGACGGCGAGCCCACTGACGATTGGCTGCCGGCGGCGAAACTGGTCCACACCGGGCACACGGCCAACGCCTTCCTGTTCTTCGCCGTGGGCGTCCAGGACGCCAACAAGGACATCCTCCGGCAGATCTGCCCGCCAGGGCGGGATCCGGTGAACCTCAAGGGCCTGGCCTACCGGGAACTGTTCCTGTGGCTGTCCAGCTCGATGAAATCCGTGTCCCGGTCACGCCCTGAGGACAAGGTCGTGCTAGAGAACCCCGCAGCCCCCGGGGGCTGGGCGATGACATGAGTCTGGAAACTCCGGACAATGCCAGCCTCTGGCGGATCGCCCAAGCCTCCACCGCCGGAGTAAGCCATCTGGCCCATCATCTGCCCTGCCAAGATTTCGCCCTGACCCGCCAGGTGACGACACCAGACGGGAAAACCATCGTCTTCCTGGTGGCGGCAGACGGAGCAGGTTCGGCCACCCATGCGGAATTAGGGGCCAAAGTGGTGGTGGCGTCGTTCCTGGGGCTGGTGCAGTTGGCCCTGGAGCAGGGCCGACGCCTGACCGACTTTGGCCAAACGGATATCAATCATTGGCTGGCCATCACCCGCCAGGCGGTCGACGTGAAGGCCGCTGAACTGGGGGCCACATCCCATGATCTGGCGGCCACCGTCCTGGGCTGCTGCATCGGTGATGGCGCGACCCTGTGGTGGCAGATCGGTGACGGGGCGATCGTCCTTGGCCGGGGACCCGGGGACTACGCTGTGGCTTGTTGGCCGGCCCAGGGGGAATACGCCAACGAGACCACCTTTGTCACCAGCGCCAACGCTCCTGCGGAAATCCGCTGGGGTCTGATCCCCCATGAATGTCCGCGCATCGGCGTATTCACCGACGGCCTGCAACGGCTGTTGCTGGATTACCGCCAACAGCAGCCCGTGGCCGCCTGGTTCGACGTCCAATTCGGCTTCCTGGCGGGCCTGCCCCCGGGGTCCAGCCCGACCCTGGACCAGGCCCTGACCACCTTGATTTCCGGCCCGCGTTTTGTCGACCAGACCGAGGACGACCGCACCCTCATCCTCGCCTGCCGCTGAGGCGCCCAGATGGTGGGGAAGCGGATCGTCGACTGCACCTCGTCCACGGGTAGGGCGGTGCGCCTGGGCAAGCAGATCGGCCAACCCGGAGGCGAAGGCACGATCTACGCCATCGAGGGCCAGCGGGGCGCGGTGGCGAAGATCTACCATGAACCGCTGACCGGCGACAAGATCGTCAAGTTAAGCCATCTCTGTTCCCTGGCGGAGGATCCCCGACTGGGGTGCTGCGGGATGCCCCGGGAACTGCTGGTGGTGAATGGGATCCCCCGGGGTTTCGCCATGCCGTTCTTCGCGGGCAGCAAGGAACTGCACCTGCTGAGCAGCCCAACCTCACGACGCCGGGAATTCCCCAAGATCCGCTTTGACTTCCTGGTCCATGTGGCGCGGAACCTGGCGGCGGAGGTGGAGAACGTCCACGCTGCCGGCCTGGTGATCGGCGACGTGAACTGCCGGGGCTTCCTGGTATCTGCCCGGGGCCTGGTCCATCTCATCGACTGCGACTCCTTCCAGGTCCGACACCAAGGGCGGACCTTCCGCTGCGATGTGGGCATGCCGGAATACCTGGCCCCGGAACTCCACACCGGGGCGTCCCTGGGCTCGTTCGACCGGACCCCGGATCATGATGCCTTCGCCCTGGGCGTGCTGGTGTTCCAGCTGCTGTTCCAGGACCGGCATCCGTACTTCGGCGTACCCCTGGATCCCCAGGAACCCCACCTGGAACTGGGGGAAATCATCCGTCGCCACCGCTTCGCCTATGGCGCCCGGGCGACCCAGGCCGGAGTCCGCAGACCGCCCCTCAGCCTGTCCCTGGCGGACCTATCCCCGGGCCTACGGGACTGCTTTGAGCGGACCTTCCACCCCGATGCGGCCCGCCTGGGACGGCCGGGCATGGCCGCCTGGCGCACCGCTTTAGAGGATGCTGGCCGGCAATTGGTGGAATGCCCGACGGACCGGATGCACCGGTTTTTCGCCGCCGCCGGGGAATGTCCGTGGTGCCGGATCGAAGGCGACGGCGGCCCCCACTATTTCCCCAGTTCCCAGGGGGTGTCCGGGCCGGTGGTCCTGGCCGGCCAGGCCCTGGTGGAACGGGCCCGCCGGCTCCTGGCCCTCCACCGCCGGGCGCTGATCCCGCGGGAATTCCCCGATTTGGCGCCATCGCCGGACATCGTGGACCTGTTCGCGGCCATCGACCGTCGATTGGCCTTTTACCGCTCGGTCTCCAGTTGGGCATTCATCCTGCTGCTCCTCCTGGGCATCCTCACCCTGGGGG
This sequence comes from Planctomycetota bacterium, assembly GCA_947470885.1. Classification (GTDB taxonomy): domain Bacteria; phylum Planctomycetota; class UBA11346; order UBA11346; family UBA11346; genus CAIUVD01. Next base: position 6,320 of record CANIXE010000046.1, on the reverse strand, counting down.
CCTGTTCCCAACGACATGATTCGCCGGCCTTCGCCTGGTTCCTTACCGCCGACATACTGTTGCTGTTCCTCGGTTTTATCGGGGCCGCCCTGGCCAAGGATCGCCCCATCCTCATCGCCCGCCGGGGCGAACCCCTGGTGATCGAGCGGACCCTGCGCCTGAATGCGTTGACGTTGTCCATCACGGATCGGAATTGGCAGGTGAACACCCTCACCCAGCACGAACAGGCGGTGACGAATCTGGACCGCTTGATCACCGCCCATACCGAGGCCGTGACAGAGCACCGGGCCCAGCTCGCCGGGATCCACGCAAATGCCCGGGAATTCCAGCTCAACGAATACCTGGAGCGGATCTCCCTGCGGACGGTGAAAATTCCCCAGGTGGGTCCAGCCCAATTGTCCCTGCTGACCTTCGCCGGGGTGACCACCGCCGCGGACCTGCGCCGGGGCCGCCACTTGGTGATCCAAGGCATGCCCCGGACGATACTCGCCCGGTTGGATGCCTGGCTGGAATCCCTGATGGCGACCTTCAAATACAATCCCCGACGGCCCGCCGGGGTGGCCCAGATCGATGATGCCAACGATCACCACCTGCGCCTCACGACCCGCCTGGAACAAGACCTGGCCAAGGCCATGGCCCGTCTGGACACATTGCGCCCGGCCCTGGAAAAAATCTCCCCCGCCGAAGCCGCCAGCCTAAGCCAAGCCTACCGGGACCTGCGCCAGACCGAGGTAGATCTGGCCCAACTGGCGCGAAAGACCTGATCAGGGCTTCCACACCTCCATGCCCCAACGGTCAGCCCAGGGAATGCTGACCGTCCCATCGTCGCCGATGGTGAATGGCAGCCAAACATAGCGAGAATCTCTAAGATCCCTGGGTTTCCAGCGGTCGATCATGAATAGGAACCGACCTGGGCTAAGAGGCAGGACGAACGTCCCCTGGCCCAGGAAGGTGTATTCCGCCTTGGGACCGGAACAGGGATTACCTTTGCTGACATAGGGTCCCAAAGGGTTATCTGCCACCGCGAGATCAGCGGAATTGGGATTCCACCTGGTGCAACCCGAGGTGATTTGATAGTATTTTCCCGCGTGTTTGAAGGGTGCGGGAGCTCCACGACTCCGTTTCACCAAGTTCCGCGCCCAGGTTTGGTCTTCAATCGGCGGGCGGGCCAAGTCCGTCCAATCGTCGTTGAGGCGGCTGACGTACTGGGTCACGTTGCCTTCTGACGCAAAAAATACGTAGGCCTTGTCATCATCATCGACGAACAGGTTCATGTCCTGAAAGGTCTGCTCGTTGATCTCTGACCGACTGCCCAGGTAGCGGAACGGTCCCGTTGCTTTATCCGCCACTGCAACCCCGGCCTTGGATGCGCCGTAATTCGCGTCATCGACGTGGAACCACATCACGAATTTTTTCAAGACAGGATGATAGATGACCTTGGGTCGTTCGAGAACCTTGGACGGATGAAGATCATGGCTGGGATCTTCTGGGACTGCCGGCAAAACCAGGCCTTCCCAGGTCCAATTGAGGAGATCTGGTGATGAATAGCAGGCGACACCCACCACATCCACCCGCTCGTGGTTCTTTTTTAGCGTCGGACCATTTTTATCTTCGCCATACCAGTAATAGGTGTAGTTATGATTCAGGATTCCCCCGCCGTGGGCCTGGATGGGCGCCCCCAACGTATCCCGCCATATGGTGCCTGACACCACCTGGGTCCGCCGATCGTAGGCCATCCCCGGCGGGATGATTTTGGGCTTTTGACCCGTCACGGTGAATTCAGCCTCAGCCCAGTCTGCATGATCATATCGGTAGCCTTCCGGCCCATCTGTCACCTCCAGACGGAGGGTCTGAACCCCGGTCACATCCAGATCACAGCGTGTGGGATCGTCCGTTTTTTGGATCAAGCCAGTGGACCACCTCATTGTTCCGTCGGCGTACACGGCAAAGGTCACCGTGGCCAGGGGGATCGATTCCTGATCAAGACCCGCCCAGGCGGTGAATCGGGAACTGCCTCCACCGAGGTCGATGACGATGTCCGACACGGCATGGGTACCAATTCCGTGGGTGAAAATGCGACCATTGATTTCCAAAGGTCTCCCATCCAACGAACGATCTCGGCCCGGCACTCCGTAATCCTGAACCACTTGGGTCAGATCGAGGGAGGACAAACGCACCGGTTCAGCGGCCCAACCCGCTACGGCGGCAATCCAGAGCACGGGGATCAGACGGGACATGACCGGCTCCTCATGTTGTCTATACTTATTTTTGACCGATACTGACCACGCCAGGCCCTGGATGCATCCGCCGCCCCGGCTGTTAGAAAGCCCCCCATGCGTACCACCCTCCTGCTGACCTTGACCCTTGCTGCGCCGGGTTTCCTCGGGGCGGAAGACCACTTCACCTTCAACGATGGCCGAACCATCGATGGCACTTACTTGGGAGGTACCGACCAAGAGGTGAAGATCCTCTACGGATCGACCGAGCTGATTGTACCACGAAATTCCGTCCAGCGCATCGACCTGGCGGTCAAGGGTGAAACCCGATCCCAGGCCCCGGTGGTCCAACCCGTCGTCATCCAGCCAGTCGCTGCCCCCGCGACGTACACCCCGCCTCCCCAGGTCGTTTACGTCCAACAACCAGCCCCGGTGTACGTGGCCCCGTCACCCTCCGTGGTCTGGAGCGTTGGTTTCGGCAGCGGTTGGTATGGCAGCCGTTGGGACCACCACCACCGCCCCTGCTACATCGCCCCCCTCCGGGGATGTGGGCCCACCTGGAGCGTGGGTTTCCAATCCCACCACGGCTGGCGGTGAATCACCGAGGAATCCCCCGGGCTTCCGCCTTGCGGGGATACGCTTCCCCTTGAACAATGGCCGCCATGTCGGCGGAACTCACCATCTATGACATCGCTACCCGGGCCGGGGTGGGGATCGCCACGGTCAGCCGGGTCCTGAATGGCAGCGCCCGGGTCAGCTCGGCGACCCGGGCGGCGGTCCAGCAAGCGATGCATGATCTGGGCTTTCGCCCCAACCGGGCAGCCCGGCGCCTGGCCGCTGGCGGTCCGAATCGGCCCCGAATCGCCGCCTTGCTACCCCTGTTCAGCAGCGATTTCTATTTCTCCGTGTCCCGGCCCATGGCCCAGATCCTCCTCGCCGAGGACATGGACCTGGTCCTGTTCGACATCGACATCACCGGCGACGAGGCCAAGGACCGCCTGCTGGACCGAATCATCCAGGAGCGGAGCTGCGAGGGCGTGATCTTCTGTTCCATGGGCATCGGCCAGGACCGCCAGGCCCAGCTGCTAAATCTGGGCATCCCCTTCGTCTGCGTCGACTACCACCTGCCCGGAGCCCCGTGCATCACCGTGGACAACGTCCACGGCGGCGCCCTGGCCACCCGCCATGTCCTGGCCTGCGGCTCCGCCCGGCCAGCTCTGATCAACGGACCCCTCACCGGCATTGCGTTCCGGGACCGACTCCGGGGCTTCCAGGAGGCCGCCGGCCCGGACCAGCCGGTGATCACTGCGGACATCCTGACCCGGGAGGCCGGGGCCGCCGCCTGCGCAAATCTGTTGCGTCGCTTCCCCGCCACCGACGGGATCGTCTGCGCCAGCGACATCCTGGCAGTGGGCGTATTGGAAACCTTGACGAAACAGGGCCGCCAGGTGCCCCAGGACATCCAGGTGGTGGGTTTCGACGACCAGCCCCTGATGGATTTCCTGGGTCTGACCACCGTCCGCCAGCCCATGGCGGACTTCGGCGCCTGGAGCGCCCGGAGCATCGCCGCCCTGGTCCGCACCCCGGGCACCACCGTGCCGTCGGTGGAACAGCCCCTGGCCTTGATCACTCGGACCACGACCCGGGGACCGATGCCCGGGGAAAAATTGCGGAAGAAAAACCGACGCTGAAGACAACCACGAAAAGTCACTTAATTCGCAATGTTTTTTTCTGGCGTCTTCTGGTGAATTCGTGGGTCGATAGAGGGATTAGGCAGAATGCGACCATCCCACCTGGTCTTCTTGTGCGTCGTGGTCGCCGCGCTCGGCATTGAGCGCCCTTTTTGAATAACCACGAAAAGCACGAAAAACACGAAAGGAGAACAGAGCCGAAGATATTCTCTCTCCTTTCGTGGCTTTCGTGGATTTCGTGCTTTTCGTGGTTTTGTCTTTCCTGCGTCTAAATCAGACCCAGGTTATCAGGTCGGTCGAAATCCACATGGGGTTGGGAAAATCCCACTGGGTGCGCCGAGCGCCTGCTCGGCCTCGGGACGATTCCCACCGTAAAATCAGCGTCAGTTTGTCATGTGGGCACAACCGATGCCGAGCTGGTGCTCGGACGCTCCCAGTGCGTCCACCGTGGTTCGGGAGGAGTTTGAACAAGGCGTTTCGCAGCTCAATTCGCAATTCTCCACAGGACGAAAAACGGAACACGAATGACGGATAAATGCGCCTGTTGGTGAAACATTAGCGCCATAGACCCATGAATTATTCGGAAGAAGCTGTTTCTGAAGCACCGACGTGGTCAGCGGTCGTCAACCTCGTTCGGCGGCGCCAGGCCGAGGTGCTGGTAGCCCTTGGAGGTCAGCAACCGGCCGTTGGGCTGCTTGGTGAGGTAGCCCTCCTGGATCAGGTACGGTTCGTACACGTCTTCGATGGTGGTCTCGTCCTCGCCCACGGTGGTGGCGATGGTTTTCAGGCCGATGGGCCGGCGGCCCCGGGCCAGGCAGCGGAGGATCCGCCGGTCCAGTTCGGTCAGTCCGGCGGCGTCGATGCCCAGCATCGCCAAACCTTCCTGGGCCACCGCCAGGTCGATGCGGTTGCCATGGTGGACCTGGGCCAGGTCCCGGATCCGCCGCAGGTGATTGTTGGCATAGCGGGCGGTGCCCCGGCTGCGGGCGGCGATTTCCGCCAGGCCCGGTGCGTCAGCCTCGACGCCTAACAGCTGCGCCGAGCGGCCCAGGATCGACGTGAGTTCCGGCCGGGTGTACAGGTCCAGGCGTTCGATGATCCCGAAACGGGAGCGGAACGGCGCGGACAGCTGGCCTTCCCGGGTGGTCGCCCCCACCAGGGTGAAGGGCTGGAGGTTCAGGGTCAGGGCCTGGGACGAGGTACCCTCACCGATCTGAATGGTGATCCGAAAATCCTCCATCGCCGAATACAGGTATTCCTCCACCACCCGCTTCAGGCTGTGGATTTCATCGATGAACAGGACGCTGCCCGGGGTCAGGGCCGAGAGCATCCCCGCCAGATCCCCGGGTTTGTCCAGCATCGGTCCGGCGGTCTCCCGGATTTCTGCGCCCATTTCTGCGGCAAGAATGTGGGCCAGGGTGGTCTTCCCCAGCCCCGGCGGACCGGACAGCAGCACGTGGTCCAACTGGCCCTGGCGCTGCTTGGCGGCGGCCACCGCCAGGCTGAGGTTGCGGGTGACGTGGCCCTGACCGGTGAAATCCGTCAGGCGCTTAGGGCGCAGGGCCCGGTCGTGGGCATCGTCCCGCTGCTGGAAGGTGGGCGGCGGCATGTCAGTACGTGAGGGGGCGCAGGGTGGCCGGAACCCAGGGGGCGAGATCCGCCGGCACCGGAGCCTCGACGGACAGGGTGCCGCCGGCGGGATGGGCGATGTCCAAGGTCCAGGCATGCAGGCCCTGGCGGGTGAGCACGGGCCGGCCGGCCACGGGATTCACCGGGAAGGTGGCACTGCGGCCGTACACCGCATCGGCGGCGATGGGATGCCCCAGGTGGGCGGCGTGGACCCGGATCTGGTGGGTGCGCCCGGTGCGCGGGCGGGCCTCCACCACGGCGCAGGCGTCGTGGCGGTGGCGCACCAGGAACGTGGTCTGGGCCTCCTTCGCGTCGCCTTCCCCCAGGGGCCGCACCGCCCGCTTGCGAAAATCCTTGGGATGGCGGCCGATGGCCTCTTCGCAGCGCAACACGTCGGAACGGGGCTTCCCGGCGACCACCGCCAGATAGCGCTTCCGGGCCCGGCGCTCGTGGAATTCCTCCTGTAAAAACCGCAGGGCGGCATCAGTCCGGGCGACGATAATCACCCCCGAGGTGTCCGCATCCAGGCGGTGGACGATCCCCGGGCGAAAGGCCTCACCGGCGAAGGTCGTCCCGAATTTGCCCAGGAGCGCGCTGACCATCGTCCCCCGGCGGTGGCCGATGGCGGGATGGACCACCATCCCCGGGGCCTTATTGACGAGGATGACGTGGGCGTCCTCGTGGAGAATGCTCAACGGCAGGTCCTCGGGCTCCGCCTCCATGGGCTCGGCCTCGGGGATCTCCAGATCCACCACCTCACCTCCTTGGAGCAGCCGACCAGCCC
>CANIXE010000045.1 GCA_947470885.1 Planctomycetota bacterium | reverse complement strand
TTGTTATTGAACGTCGTACTCAACGCCCCTTGATTTGGGACGTAGTTGGTATCGGGCCATGTGCCAAGCGGACTGAACCCGTGTGACCTAAAAATCCTGACCAGGGACGGCACCATGCCCCGATTCGACCTCCGTGTCTGCGCGCCTCTCTTTCACCTGTGCCTGGCGTGGTGGTGTGTCGGCCTCCTCGCCGGGGCGGAACCCGCCAAGCCCGCGATCCCCCCGCCGACGTCGGAGCAGACTGCCCAGCGTCTGGCGGAATGTCCGCCCCTCGCCTTCGTCCAACGTAACGAATACGGCATGAGCGGGACAAATGCCACGATGTTCGCCCATCGCACTGGGGTTGGCTCGGCGGTGGTGGTCCGTCAGCCTGACGGATCAACGAAGTCGATTTTTGAAACCAAGACCGGATTCATTTGGGATCTCAGCCCGGCCTACGACGGCCGCCATCTGCTGATGAGTTATAAGACGGCCCAGGACGAACCGTTCCACGTCTGGGAAATCGCCGTCGACGGCAGCGGTTTGCGCCAGGTCACCCAAGGCCGGTGGCATGATTTCAACCCCGTCTATTACCCCGACGGGCGGATTGTCTTCTGCTCGTCCCGGGTCGAATCCTATTCCCTGTGCCAGGATTTCCTGGCTTCGGCGCTGTACATCTGCCAGGGGGATGGCAGCAACATCCGACGGATCGACTTCACCACCCTGTGCACCACCACGCCGGCGATCTTGCCGGATGGCAGCATCCTCTGCACCCGTTGGGAATACCAGGACAAGACCCTCTTTTCCTGGCAGGGCCTGTGGACCATCAATCCAGACGGACGGCGGTTGCAGCTCTATTTTGGCAATACGTTCACCTCGCCCAATTCTCGCTACGGCGGAAAGCCGGTGCCGGGGACGGGCCAGGTCCTCATCACCATGGCCGCCCACCATCATCCGCCCATCAACGACATCGCCCTGGTGGACCGCAGCAAGGGCGTCGAGGCCCTGGAGGGGATGCGCAAGGTAACCTTTGAGACGCCGATCCCGATCACCCAAGGCAAGGACTGGGACAAGCCCAACTGGGGCCCGGGGGACAAGATCCACAAATGGGGGGTCACCGATCCCTGGCCCCTCCGGGATGACCTGTTCATCGCCTCGTTCGGCCGGGCCCCCACGGACAAGACCCCCGGCCGCTTCGTCTTAGCCCTGGCCAGCTACGACGGCGTGCGGGTGGAGATCCCAACGGATCCTGCGTTCTCCGCCTTTTCCGCCGTCAGCCTCGCTCCCCGGCAGGCACCCCAGCCCATCGTCGGCGAAGTGCCGGCCCAGGACGGCGAAGCCACCTTTTTCGTCCAGGACGTGTACCAAGGTCTGTTGGACAAGGGCGTGATCCGCGGCCAGGTGAAATCCCTGCGGATCGTCCGCCAGCAGCCCAAAAAGTGGAACACCGAAGGTCCCCGCCACCACGACCATTATCCCCTGATCGGTTACGGCAGCTACTACGTGAAAGACAATCTGGGGGAGGTGCCGGTGGACGCCGATGGCTCGGTGTACTTCAAGGCCCCCTCCAACTGCGAATTATTTTTCATCGCCCTAGATGCCGACGGCAAGGAAGTCCAGCGCATGGGCTCGGTACTCCAGGGCACCACGGGCGAAGTGGTATCCTGCATCGGCTGCCACGAGGACCGCACCAAGGCGCCCCAGGCCCACAATGGGGTCAGCCCCCGCCTGAAACGGGCTCCGGATACCATCATTCCGCCGCCCTGGGGCACCGGGGCCTTCGACTATGTGAAGCACGTCCAGCCAGTCCTCGACAAAAATTGCATCTCATGCCATTCCGGGCGCACGCCCCAGGGCGACCTGGATTTGACCGGTGAAAAAACCCGGTTCTTCAATCAATCCTACCAGTCCCTGGTGGACTTCACCGACTACTACTTCATCAACGCCGGCCCAGTGGGGGTGTTCCCGGCGCTGAAAACAGGCTCCCAGGTCAGCCGCCTAACTCAGCTCATTGAAACCCGCCACGGCGGAGTGGACCTGGACCGGGAAAGCCGGCAGCGAATCTACACCTGGATCGATGCCAACGTCCCCTACTACGCCACCTGGGACATGGACCGACCCCATACCCAGGGCGGCCGAGATCCCTGGTTCATCTGCACCGATGCCTCCAACCGGCGGTTGGAACCGGAACCCTGGTTCCGGGATTTCAGCCGGGCCTATGCCGCGAATTGCGCTTCGTGCCACGAAAACTCCTTTGCTGACTTCACCCGCAAGGTGGCCACCTGGAATCCCAAGGAAACCAAGGACAAAGCCCCCAATTGGGAAGCAAAGCCCTGGCCAAGCAAAACCAGCAAGAATCGCAAGGAACAGTACGAACAGTGGATGAACCTAACCCATCCGGAGCACAGCCGGTTGCTGAACGCCCACTTGGCCAAGTCCGCCGGCGGACTGGAATTGCAGGGCAAGGACGGCAAGGCGCCGGTGTTCACCACCACCGCCGACCCGATCTACCAAGCTCTGCTGGCCCCAATCAAGGCGGGGAAACAAGCCCTGGAAGCCAAACCCGCCATGGACATGCCTGGGGCAGTGGCGGTGCCCCAGATCCGGGATTTCGGCCGGTCCTTCTGATCAGGCCGCTCACCCAAAAATCACGGTGCGGTTCCCCGACACCAGGACCCGACGGTCCAAGTGCAGGCGGACTGCCCGGGTGACGACGCGACGCTCCAGATCCCGGCCTTTGCGGATCAGGCTGGCGACGTCGTCCTTGTGGCTGACCCGGGCCACGTCCTGCTCGATGATCGGGCCCTGGTCCAATTCGGCGGTGACATAGTGGGCGGTGGCGCCGATGAGCTTCACGCCCCGTTCCTTGGCCTGGTGGTAAGGCTTGGCGCCGACGAAGGCCGGCAGGAACGAGTGGTGGATGTTGATGATCCGACCCTGCCAGCGGGACACGAAGCCCGGGGATAAAATCTGCATGTACCGGGCCAGGACCACCAGATCGATCCCCAGCTCAGTCAGCAGAGCCTCCTGCTTCGCCTCGTCCGCCAGCTTGTCCTGGCCGATGGGCAGGAAGTGGAACGGCAGGGAGAAATGTTCCGCCACGCCCCGGAGGGAATCGTGGTTGGCCACCACCGCCACGATATCCCCCGCCAGATCCCCCAGGCTTTGCGCCAGCAGCAGGTCGTAGAGGCAGTGGGGCACCGTGGAACAGAACACCGCCACTTTGGGTCGGCGGTCGGAGAACGACAGGTCGGTGGTCAAGTCGTGGCTCTGGGCCAACACGGAAATCGCCGTGCGGATCCCTTGCTGGTCCAAGCGCATCCCCGCGGTGTCGAACACCAAGCGCATCAGGAAGGTCCCGGTGCTTTCCCCGGGGGCCGTTTCCGAGTGCTGGTCCAGGTCGATGATGTTGCCGCCATGGCGAAACACAAAATCCGAGAGGGCGGCAACCAGGCCGGTGCGATCCCGGCAGCTCACAAGTAAGGTGGCAACGGGCATGGCTTATTCCAAGACGGACGAAATACGGGACAATCGGTGGGCGAAGGTGGCATCATCGAGAACCGGGACGGCGACGTTGACCGGAACGCTGGTCTTCAGGCGCAGCCAGCTGCGGCAGCCGGCATAGCTGGGATCATCGGGGATGATCACCGGGGCCGGCAGGCGGAAAATGCGCAGGATCAGAACGTATAGGTGGGGCTGGTTGCGGTAGGCGAAGCGGGTGGCCAGTTCGGCATCGGTCCACAAGAGTTCGTCGGCGAGGGTCAGCAGCTTGGGCAGGTCGGTGACTTTGAACACTTTGACTGACTGGGCGATTATGGAAATCACGCCGTCCTTCGACAGAGCTGACGAGCCGAGCTGGCGCTCGGCGCTCCACCGCAACCGTTCCGGCGATTCGTGGAGATGGGTGGGCCACAGGGCGAAGCGTTCGTGCTCCGGGACGAATAGGCCACCGCCCCGTTCGTGGATTCCGCCCTTGCGCACCAGCAGGGTCAGCCGGCCATCCCCCAGGGCGGCGCAGACCGACGACCATTCTTGAAGGGCCACATCCAAGCTCACGGCTGGGCCTCCAGGAATGCCTCGACCTGGGCGCGTTTCGGCATGGCGGGCAGGGCACCCTTGGTCTGGACGCACAACGCTGCGGCGGCGCAGGCGAAACGCAGCCGCCGGGCCGGGTCCTGGCCCTCCAGCAGGGCCACGGCGTAGGCGGCGGTGAAGCAGTCCCCCGCCCCGGTGGTATCCACCACGGGCACGGGGAAGGCCGGCTGGGCCAGCACAGTGCCCTCCCGGGGGACAGACAAACAGCCCCGGGCCCCGAGTTTCACCAGGACGTGATGGACGCCCCGGCGGTGGAAGGTCCGGGCCGCGGCCTCCACCTGGTCCAGGGTGTCCACGGGCAGGCCGGTGAGCCGGGCCAACTCGCTTTCATTGGGGCTGAACGTGTGCAGGCCGATGAGCAGTTCCGGCGGAATCGGGGTGGCTTCGCCTCCGGCATCTAGGATCACCGGCACCCCGGAAGACCGGGCGATCCGAGCCGCGGCCAGGTTCACCTCGCCGGGGATCTCCCGCTGCAACAGCAGCAGGCCCGAGGCGGGGATCGCCGCGGCCACGGCGGTGTCCATGGCGAAACCATCCGCCAGGCCCCAGGTGTGGTTGGCCCCGGGGCTGAGGATGATGGCGTTGTCGCCATCCGATTGCAGCAGGATGAGGGCCTGGCCGGTGGCCCCGGGCATGGGCTTCACCAGGGCGGTGTCGACGCAGGCCTCGGCCAGATCAGTGAGGATCGGTGCCGCGAAGGCATCCGTACCCACCCGTCCGGCCAGCCAGGTCAACCGCCCCAGGCGGGCGGCGGCGGCGGCCTGATTGGCTCCCTTGCCTCCGGAGCGCACGGCGTTGCCCGTCCCGGCGAGGGTCTCGCCGGGGATGGGCAGACGGGGGATCTCCACATACAGGTCCGCGTTCAGCGAGCCGATGACCAGCAGGGAGCGCACGGCGTTCAGCGCACCGCGTCGGCGGCGGCGTTCCGTTCGGCGATCCGTTCCTTAATCCAGATGGCGGCGGCGGCGGCGGCCTGGGCGATGGGCAGGTTCGCCACCTCACCACCCCGGGGCTTCACTTCCACCAAGCCTTCGGCAACACCCCGGCCGGCGACGATCCGGTAGGGGATGCCCACTAGGTCCCAGTCCTTGAACTTCACCCCGGGCTTCTGGTCCCGGTCGTCCAAGATCACATCGATGCCCTGGCTCAGCAGTTCCTGGTAGATGCCCTCGGCAGCCTGTTCCACCGCCGCATCCCCCGGCTTGCCGGTGGGAACGATCACCACCTGGTAGGGCGCGATGGTCACCGGCCAGCGGATGCCGTCGGCGTCGTGGTGTTGTTCCACCGCGGCGGCGGCGACCCGGGAGGTGCCGATGCCGTAGCAGCCCATGATGAACGGATGGCGCTTCTGGTCCTGGCCCAGGTATTCGGCGCCCATGGCGACGGAATACTTGGTGCCCAGCTTGAAGATGTGGCCGACCTCGATGCCCCGCTTCTCGTCCAGCACGCCGGTGCCCTTGGGATCGCCGTCCCCGGCGCGGATGGTCACCAGATCATCCCAGGTCAGGGTCACGCCCGCATCACGATCCAGGCGGAAGCCCACCAGGTGGTGGTCCGTCTTGTTGGCCCCGGCCACCGTGGGCGCGGCGGGATCCAGGGTCAGCTTGTCGGCCACCGCCAGGTGGACCTTCAAGCCAGTGCCAGGACCAGCGAAGCCGGGTTCGGCACCGGTGGCGGCCCGAACCTCGTCGGGGGTCATGGGCCGCAGGTTCAGCACCGGACCAGCATCACCCAACAGGCGGGTGATCGCGTTGGTAAGCTTGACCTCGTTCACGTCCCGGTCGCCCCGGACGAAGGCGGCGACGGTGTGGTCGGCGGTGGCGGTCTTGGCGACGAAGAGCACGCACTTCAGGGCGTGGACGGCCTGGACGTCGGCGTAGCCGTTTGTGTTCAGGAAGCCGATGACGTCAGTGATCGCGCCCACCGCCGGGGTGTGGACCAGGGTGGCCGCCACCGGGGCGGTCCAGGGGCCCGCCGGAGCGATCCGACCGTGGGCCCGCTCGACGTTGGCGGCGTAGCCTGAATCCGCGTTGTACAGAATGGTGTCTTCGCCCACGGCGGCGGCGACCATGAATTCGTGGGAGCCGCTGCCGCCGATGGCGCCGCTGTCGGCTTCCACGGCGAAGGCTTCCAGGCCCAGACGGCGGAACGCCCGCTGATAGGCTACGCGCATCCCGTCGTAGGTCACATCCAGGCTGGCGGTGGTGTCATGGAACGAATAGGCGTCCATCATGATGAACTCCTTCACCCGCATCAGGCCGAAGCGGGGGCGGATCTCATCCCGGAACTTGGTGTGCTGCTGGTAGAAGGTCACCGGCAGCTGTTTGTAGCTGGTGACCACTTTGCTGGCGTAGTCGGTGACGACTTCTTCGGCGGTGGGGGCTAGGCCGAACACCTGGCCGGAACGGTCCTTCACCGTCAGCATGGTCCGGCTGGCCTGGTAGGTGGCCCAACGCCCGGAACGCTCCCACAGGGCCTGCTCCTGCATGATCGGCATGGTGATTTCCAGGCCACCGGCCCGGTTGATTTCTTCGCTGACGATCCGCCGGATCCGCTCCACCACCCGCTGCAGCAGCGGGCCGTAGAGATACAGCCCGGCCCCGGACTTGTAGAGGAACCCCGCCCGGGTCAGCAGGCGATGGCTGGCGATCTCGGCCTCGGCGGGATCTTCACGAAGGGTGGTCAGATTCATCCGGCTGGCGCGCATGGCAGACTCCTGAGAGGGCGGGACAGGTTGGCGGCCATCTGGCGGAGGCAATTGCCGCAGTCCGGTCGTCCGGTCGTCCGGTTGTCCGGTCATCTGCTTCGCTTGGCTTCTATGGGGGCCGGACGTTTTCATTGAGATGCCCTGGAGTTCGGGTCAGACTCGGCCACCGACGAGGTTTCCGTGTCCAGCCCACCCAGTCTGCGCCTCATTTCCGGACATTGGTGGCCCCGACGGACGCCCCGTCCGCCTGTTGGCGGTGGATCCCAACCCGGACAACCTGGCGGCCTTCGCCGAGCGATTCGCCCTTCCGCTGGAAGACTGCTTCGCCGAGGCGACGGCCCTGTACGCGGCGGTGGTCCCCGACGCCGTAAGCATCTGCACCTGGCCAGGCCTGCATGTGCCCATGGCCCTGGCGGCGATTGCCGCCGGGGTGAAGGCGGTGGTGGTGGAAAAGCCCCTGGCCCTGGATGTCGGAGAGATTCGCAGCCTCGAACACGCGACCGCAGCCCATGGAACCGTGGTCTGCGTCGCCCACCAGCGGCGCTACGAAACCCCCTTCCAACTCCTGCGGGACCACCTGCGTTCCGGGGTCCTGGGAACCACCCCGGCGATCACCGCCCGGGTCGGGGATGGCTGGGACATCCTGTCCTGGACCACCCACTGGTTCGACATGGCCTGCTTCCTGTTCGATGGCCCTCCCGTGTCGATCCTCGCGGGGGCGGCGGTGGGTTCGCCCCCGAACCGGCGCTATGGCCACGCGGTGGAGGACACCTCGGTGGTCCTGGCCCAATGGGCCGACGGCCCCACGGCCACGTTCGTCAGCGGACCCGGTTCCAACTTCGGCGTGGAAATCGCCGGCAGCGATGGCCTGGCCCGGATCCAGGACAACGGTGTGGACAGCTTCACCCGCCGGGGCTTCGCCCGCCTGACCGGCCCCGCCCAGGACGGATTCACCCGCTTGATGGGCGAGGTGGTGGTGGCCCTGGCCGGTGGTCCAGAACCGGAATGCAGCCTCCGTCGCTGCGCCATCGCCACGGAAATGGCCTATGCCGTCCACGAATCCGCCCGCACCCAGACGGTGGTGACCCTGCCCCTGAACGTCCACTACGCGCCCCTGGAAGTCCTGGCCCGCCCGACCAGCGGCCCTGCCCAGGGCCGACGCACGGCCTTGTTGGCAGACAGCCATTTCAATTCCGGGGGCCGGGATGGCCTGGCCGCCGCCCTGGCGTCAACCACCGGTCATCCCCCTCAAGTGATTTCGGCAGAAACCCGGGGCCTGGTGTCAGCGGATCTGGAAGGCATCGACGACCTGGTGATCTACAACACCCAGGAACACGCGGATGCCTCGACCCAGAAGGTGCTGTCCCGGTGGGTCCGGGCCGGAAAGTCGTTGCTGGTGGTCCACGCCGGCCTGGGGGCCTGGCGCCATTGGCCAGAATTCCACCGCTGGTGCGGCCTGATCTGGCAGTGGGGCGTGTCGACCCATCCCATCGAGCCGATGGTCCTCACTACCGTTCCCGGCGATCCCCTGGGGCTGGGCTTCACCGGCGGCTGGTTGCCCACCGACGAGGCCTTCATCGACCTCCAGGCCATCGCTCCGGTGGAGGTCGGCCTGACCATCACCATCAACCGGGGCAGTTTCCCCGCCGCCTGGCGCAATGCTGCCACGCCCAACGTCCGCTGTTGGATGCCAGGTCACCGGGGGGATCTGTGGCAGGTGCCGGTAATGCGCCAAGGCCTGGGGGCGTTGCTGGCGGGTCAGGTCCATCCGCAGGTAGTCCACGTCGCTGCGACTGCGGCTTCTGCCTGAACCCCGACGCCCGATCCGGGTCACCGGATCGGGCGTCAAAAATTCCGCGAACCGAGGAAATTCAGGGCAGGAACGACACCACGGTACCATCCGCCAGACCCGCCAGGATGAGGCCCGGCGTCACCGCCACCGCGGTGACCGGCTGGCCGCAAGGCGTGGCCCACAGGGGTTGGCCGTTCTTCCACACCGCCAGCAGGCCCTCCTGGGTGCCCACCGCCACCAGATCCGCGGCAGCGGAAACCGGTGACAGGGTTACACCGGGGGCCACCAGGGACGGCAAGGCATCGCCATCCTTCGAGAACCGGACCACCGCTCTGCCGGTCGCCAGAAGGACGGTGCCATCCGGCAAGACCTGGGGGTCACCGATGGCGGGGTATTTTAGGGCCTGGGACCAGCGGACGCTGGCGCCTTCTGGTCCGATCTGGGCCATTGCCAGACGGCTGCCATCCAAGACCACCGCCAAGGCATCCTCGCCCACCGGCACCAGCTGGCCGATGTCCGACGCTTGGAGATTCAGCTTCCAGACCGGCGCGGTGGCCTTGGGGGACTCTTCCATACCCAGTAACTGGCCGTTAACCGTGCCCACCACCAACAGGCGGTCGAGGCCGCGTTCGATGGACAACGGACCGGAGATGGCCGGTGAGGGAAGCGCCAGGCGCATGGTTGGTCCGCCAATGGGACCGGTGGTGATGGCTTCGCCAGCGTAGGCCAGGCGGGATCCTGGACCGTAAACATCATTGGTGAATACGATGGGGCGGCCACGAATTTCGCCATTGGTGGGAATCCGCACCAGACGCAGGCCGCGATTGTCGATGATTCCCAGATCCTTCCCGGGAAGGCCCAGGGCCATACTGCCATCCGGCAGTACCGCCGGGAGGTGGTTCAGACGATTCCGGCCACCCCCCAGGTCATCCCCCGCCACAGCCTGGCGCCACCGGGTTTTGCCGGTGGCATCCACCACCAGGACCCCGTCGCTGACGGCCAACAGCACGGTTTTGTCAGCCAGGACCCCAGCTTGAGTCACAGGTTTGCCTAGCTCTATCTTCCACACCGGCTGGCGGGTGAGGGTCACCGTCAAATGCCAGTCGTTCATCACTTCCTGGAGCTTGCCGACCACCGACACCCATCCTGCGGCGCCGATAGTCAACTCGCCCGTGGCACCAGAGGCGTAGGTAATAAGCAGCGGTGTTCGACCGACCACCGTGCCGTTCATGGCCACAGTCGCTCCACTGGGCTGGCTTTCGATCCACAAGGGCAGCTTCATTTGGCCTGGTTCAAGGACCGAAGCGTAACCCGCGCTGAGATCCCTCCCCAGCATCCAGGCCGACTGGTACTGCTTGGCTTCCATCAATTTGGTAAATTCAGCCAATTTCTGATCCCGGGTGGCCAAGCGGTTTTTCGCTTGGTTCAAGCGGGTCTCAGCCTGGACTTTAAACGGAGATCCAGGGTGACTGGTCAAATAGCGCTCCAAGGCGGCCACGCCAGAATCCGCGCTCAGGCCCTTCCAGGCCTGTTCTGCAGCCTGGATCCGATCTTCGATTTCGCTCTTCAGACGTAGCCGTTCACCTTCATGGTTCCAGGCAACTGCGCTACGGGCAAAAGCATCATTGGCAAACAAGGTCAAGCCACCATTCAAATCCCGTCCGGCCAGGGCCAGAGCCTCATTCCAGGCGATACCAGCGTGGATTTCCTGGGGAGCGAGCCGGCTAACGGCTTCCTTCGCCTGGGCCGCGATTTCAGGATGGACACTGCGGGAAAGTCGGCGGAAGGCCTCCAGGGCATCGGCAAGCCGGCCCTTGGCCTCAAGATCCTGGGCAGCGGCAAAGCGTTCAGGGGCTGTGGAACGATCATCATCCTTGGTCTTCTGGTCCCGCTTGGCCAGTTCAACTGCACTGGTGGCCCGTTGCAGGCGATGGGCTTCGAACTCACCGCCGAAGACGGTCTTGAATGAATCGATTTTCCCCAAGGCATCGGCGATCTGACCGTTGGCGATACATTTTTCGATATCGCCCATGGTCGACGCGGCCAGTTGCTGGCGTAGGACATAGACCGAAGACCGGAGATCCTCCAAGTCTTTGTGGGCCCGGATACCATGGGGACCCCGGATTTTATCGGCATCTTCCCCCAATCGGGCCAGTTTGCCATCAAGTTCGCCCATGATCGGCCCAAGCTGAATCAGGGGCGTTGCCGTCAAAACTTCAAGGTCCTGGGTGAATTCCTTCACTTTGCCAGTGAACA
>CANIXE010000044.1 GCA_947470885.1 Planctomycetota bacterium | reverse complement strand
GTGGGGCGGACCTGCTGTGCGATGCCCACGGGGATCCCGTGGCGCCTTCCGTGGTGGTCCGGGCCCTCAACCGGCGGTTTCCGATGTCGCGTCGTCAGCAGTTTTTCACCATCGTTTATGGGACTTTGAATATCATGGATGGAACATTTCAATGGTGCAGCGCCGGACATCCCTGGCCGATCCGGAGCACAGAGGACGGAGCGGCCCCGCTGCCGACCAAGAGCAACACCGCCATCGGCTGGTTGCCGGATGGGAAGCTCACTTTCAAGGACCAGGCCATCACCCTCCAGCCCGGAGAACGCGTGCTCATGTACAGCGATGGCGCCATTGAGGCCACGGATCCGGGCCTGAATCAGTTCGGTGAAGGACGTTTGGCAGAATTGCTCCACCGGGAATCCGCCAGCGAGCCTGCCCTGGTCCTGGACGCAATCGCCGAAGTGCTGGATGCGTGGAGCGCCGGCGGCCCGGAACGGGATGATCTCAGCCTGTTGCTGTTGACCTGGATGGGACCGCGCATCCCGGAATGATCCTCAATAACGCAGTTGAGTTGGCCATTTGCAGAATCCCCGCTGTATTTTTCAAGTCTTTGCCTCGAAAGTTGTTTCACCCAAATGGTGCGTCTGGAAGCGCACGTGGTGCGCAGATGCAAGGCGCTTCAAGCCGCGGCATGGCAGCGCCATGCGAGGTTTGAAGCAACGCAGCAGGTGCGCTCCAATTGCGTTTTCCAGCATGATGCCAGATCGATCCTACCCCGGCAGGCGGAGCGGTATCTCCGGGGCCAGGCGGTCGAGGTATTCGTCCTCGCCGGTAGTGATCTCCAGCCAGTGGTCCTCGATCAGGGAGATGGCGCAACAAAGCATCTCCTCCACCGGAAGCTCGCCATCACCGGCAATGGCGGCCAGGGTTCGACTGCCGTCGGCCAGCCCCAGCAGGACATCTGTCAGGGAACCATCCCCCGGGGGATCGACCCGGCGACGGACGGTGATGTACGCGAGGAAGTCCGTGTCCGGGTGGGTGGCGATCAACCCGGCATCGAATAGTTCCTGGAGAGCTACGGCCACGGTCATGGCCGGGCAATTGAAACCTTCCAGGAGTTCCGTGAGGCTGCGCTGACCGTTGATCTGGGTCAGGAGGTTCCACGCCCGCCGGCTCAACGTGGGGGTGGGCAGGCGGGCCTGGTGTAGCGGATGGAGAATCGCATCCCCGGTGGGCAGATCACCCAAGATCCGCTGCAATTCATCGGTGCGCCGGGCATGTTCCAGCAGGAGTCCAGGAAGCTGCCAGGTGATCGGTCCCTCCTCCGGGGTCGGTCCCGGAAGGAACAGGAACCGGCCATGGCGCCAACCCACCAAGATCAGCAACGCATCGTCCCCGGCGAGGGGCGCGCAGCGAGCGTCCACCACCCGGCCTTCGTGGACGAGGATCGTCGCCACCTGGGCCGGCTCGCCCCGCTCCAAGGCCAATTGGCCGGTTTTTCTGGTCTGTTGCAGAAATGGCAGAAGCTCGGCCAAGGGATAGTCCACCAAGGAACCCTGGATCGGCGTGATCCGGGCAGTTGGCAAATCCGGGATCAGCTTGCGAATGCGGCTGGTTTCGTTCCCGGAGGGTTTCCGATGGGTATTGGTCACCGCCTCAGCCTCGGCTATCCAGCCAGGTTCGGGTCAGCCGCTGCCAGGCTTCCAACCGACCGATCACCTGGTCGGCCCGAAGAATAACGAGTTCATCGGCATCCTGGGTCGCCAGGAGATCCAAGGCGGCCAGACGCTGGACCCGGAGGGTTTCTCCGATCTGGTCTTCCAGGCGGGGCCGGGGAGCCCCGGACAGGGCCAGGGACACCAGGGCCCGGGAGGCCCGGAGGAGTGATTCATCGCCGAGGGCGGCGACGGCCGTGACCAGACGGTCCTCGGTCGCTGCTTTCGCCGGCGACGGGACGACGTCCGGGACGGTTGAGGCAGCGACAATTCCCCCGGTTGAAGCCCCAGCCAAAGGAAGCCAGGTGGTGGATTCTTGATTCCATAAGCGCCAGGAACCACCTGGACCAGGGCCTTCGGCAGCCACATCCAGCACAGGGCAATCCCCCGCCAGATCCAGGGCACCCAGGCGCCGGGAGGTGATGGCCCGGCCCCCCGCCAACGACAAGATCCAACCATTGTCCAACGTCAGGACGGCGGCGAGTTCACCGACCCTGGTCAATCCAGTGATCCGGGCCGGCCGCCGGGGCAGCCCCGGCAGATTCAGGATCACGGAGTCTGCGCCAAGGGCAACAAAGCCCACTCCCTCCTGGCGCCAAGTACCCTGGAGGATGGACGGTACGGCCCAGGAGCTGCTGGTGACAGCGGTGGGGGATGGCCCGCCCCTGGGGCCGTCTTGGCAGCCACCCAGGAGCGTCGCCAGGAGGATCGCGCCCAGACCGAGGACCCGGCTCACGGGGCCACCCCGGCCCCAGCGGCTTCCACCAGATCCCGGACGGCCTGGCTGCGTTTGCGCAGTTCCGCCAGATCCGGGTTCTTTTCCAGGGAGGCCCGGGCCAGGCTGTAGGAGGCGGCCCGAATCCGTTCCAGATCTGTGGGCGTCAGGGCCCGGGCCGGAGCAGCCGGGGCAATCGACACGGCCACAACTGGGGCCACCGCTTCGCTGACATTCACTTTTGCCGGAGCTTTAGGCACCTCAGTGGCTTTCGCCATTACGGCGGTTTTTTCCTGGGAGATCGCGGGCTCGGGGGTGGCTGGCTTAGCGCTCGTGATAGCGGAGGCTGGTGCCGCCGTGATCGGGGTTGGAGCCGGTGCTTTCACGACCGGGACCACCACCTCTGGAACTTTGGTGACGACCGGGTTTTTCGCCTCGTTCGTAGTCACCGGGACTGTTTTTCCCCCCAGGTAGATTTCCCCCAGTTTTGGATGCCCAGTGACGTTGGCGAAGGCGCTGCCCACCACTCGATCCTTCAGCCGCTTACGGATCGCCGACTCCAGGCGGTCGTCGAGGGCGACATAGCCGGCGTCCTCGATGACCTTGGGATGGTCGAGGACACTGTCGAGGAAGCCGCGGATTTCAGGCCGCTCCAGGGCAGGCTTGGCGACATAGAGGAACAGCGGCCGGGAGAACGGCGCATAACTGCCATCGAGGATATGTTCCCGGGTCGGAGCCACCGGGCCATGGCCGTTGTCGATGGGCACGGCCTTCAGCACCGAGCTGCTTTGTTGATAATAGGACCAGCCGAAAAAACCCTGGGCATTGGCGTTCGCCACCAGGCCCTGGACCTGGACGTTGGGATCCACGGTGGCCGTGTAGGTCTCGCGGATCACCCGGGATTTGCCATTCACCACTTCAGTGAAGTAGTCGAAAGTGCCATTGTCCCGGCTGGCGCCGAACAGGGCGATGGGGGCATCGGGCCAGGAGGCCCGGACCTGGTTCCAGGATTTAACCTCGCTGGTCGGCTCCCAGAGCTTCTTGAGTTCGGCCATGGTGAAGGAATCGATGAACGAGTTCTGGGCGCTGACGGCGATGGTCAGGCCGTCCAGGGCGATGGGCAATTCAACAAATTCCAGACCGATGGCGGAACAGGCGCTGATCTCTTCGGGGCGAATCGGCCGGGAAGCCCCGGCCACCGGGATCTTCCCCGTCGAAAACAGGCGCATCCCGGCGGTGGTCCCGGATACCGAGACTTCGATCTGGATGCCAGTCTTCGCATTGTACAGCTCGGCGGCGGCGACACTGATGGGATAAACCGTGCTGGAGCCGTCGATCAGGATCGACTCGGCGCCGGCCAGGGCCGAGGCCGCCGAGAACAGGACGACGGAAGCAAAGGTGGCGCGCAGCATGGGAGTCTCCGGATGCCGGTGATTCTTCCAGGTATGTGAAGATTCCGCGAACGGCGGGTGCAGGGCAGATGAAATCAGCCGACCTCCCCCCGCGGGGTTGGGTCGGCGGAAAATTCACCAAGTCTTTGCAAGATCCTCATAAGCGGGGGGGACCATCCCCCCATGCGGCATGGCTTGCGTGAACCAGTGGCGGATCGCTTCGCGATTCCGGGATTTTCAGGACTCCAGTCCGTCGGCGGCTGGGGCGCAGTCAACCGTTATCGGGGATTTCTGGCGGGGCGGGACGTGTTGGTTTGCGCCATCGTTGATGGGCACCCGGCCGGATCGGCGATCCGGAGTCGTCTGGCGGCCATGGAAGCCGCGCTCCTGGAACTGGATCACCCCAACCTCCAGGAAACCATCGAGGTGTTGGCCTCCGAACCCGCCCGTCTGGTGGTGTCCTGGCCAGGGGAGGCCACCCTGGTTGAGGTCTGTTCTCCGGGCCATCCCGGGTTGGATCCCGCAGTGGCCATCGGCCATGCCCTGGAGCTGTGCCGGGGATTGTCCGCCCTCCATGCCGCCGGCCTGGTCCACTTGGGCTTGCGGCCCGCCAGCATTTATTTCCAGGACGGCGTCCTGCGGATCCTCGATCTGGGTCTCGCCTCCGGCGCAGCCGGAGACCCGCCCGGACCGGAGGATGCCATTCTTGCCCCAGAACAGATCCTTGGTCTGCCCGTGGACATCCGCACGGATCTCCACGGGGTTGGAGCTATTTTGTATCGGTTGGTGATGGGCGCTTGGCCCTGGGTGATCGCCCACCAGGGCGACCTGGATGCCTGGGCCAGGGCGGAACTGCCGGTCTGGCCCCAGGGCAACTTGGCCCCGGGACTGCAGGCGGTGTTGCGCCGGCTGTTGGCCCGGGCGCCAGAGAACCGCTATGCCTCACCCGCCGAGGCCATGGAAGATCTGGAACGGGTGAGCCACGGATTTTCCCCTGTCCACGCCAAAGTCGCCACCGCGACCCGACACCGACTGCAACAAGCGCCGGGAACCGCCACGGTGGACCATTTGCGCCGAAGCCCTTCGCCGGATCAGCGGGTCACCTCGACAGTTCCGTCCGTTCAGCCCGCCCGCCCGGCAAAATCCCCGGGTATGTTCTCCCCGATTCTGCTGGGCGCTGGCGGTGGAGGATTGGCGGTATTGGCGGGGCTGTTGCTCTGGCTTGGGAATCGTCCGGCTCCGGTCGTTCCGGTTCCAGCGGAACCAATTGCCGTCCCTGCAAAATCCGCCGGTCCGGCCTGGGCCTCCGCCAGCGGTCGGGACGCCCAGGGTCCCTGGGCCGAGGTGACTGTCGGCACCGTCGTCCAACGCCTGCGCCAACTGCCCGCCGGGGACGCCTGGATCGGCTCCCCCCAGGATGAGCCAGGGCGCAAAGAGGGCGAGGACCGCTTCCAATTCACGCTCAGTCGGGACCTGTGGTGTGCTGACAGCGAAGTCACCCAGGCGCTATTCCAGGAGGTAATGGGGCGCAATCCCAGCCAATTCCGTGGGGAAAATCTGCCGGTGGAAAACGTGACCTGGCAGGATGCCAATCAGTTTTGTGTACGCCTGGGTCAGCGGATTCCCGGTCTGCACTTCCGTCTGCCCAGCGAAGCTGAATGGGAATACGCCTGCCGGGCGGGCATCATGGTCCTGCCGCTACCCGCACCCGCCGGACAGCCCGTGTGTTGGGATGTGGAGACCAGCAGCAAGGTCACCCACCCGGTGCGCCGACTGGGGGCCAATGCCTGGGGCCTGTTCGACTGCCGGGGCAACGTGATGGAATGGACCGCGGATGCGATGGCCCCGTACCCCCGGGAGGCCCAGGTCGACCGTCGGGTTACCCAGGGTGCCCAGCGGGTGGCCCGGGGCGGTGGCTGGAGCTCCGGCCCGTCGGATACTCGTCCGGCCAGCCGCTTCCACTTCATGTCGGTGGCCCACCTGTCTTTCCTGGGTTTCCGCTTCGTCGCAGAATAGAAACCAGGGAATAGATCGGCGGCTCAGTTCCCCTGGAAGGTCAATTCCCCATCGCTCCGCAGCACTGCCAGGTCATGGCCGTTGGCGGACCACGCCAGTCCAATCACCGCGGTCGCCGATCCAGGGAGGCGCAGACCGATGAGGCCGGTCTCCAGATCCCAGATCTGGACCTGGCCCATGGCATCACCACTGGCCAGCAGGCCGCCACTGCGGTGGAGGGCGACGGCGGTGGTCCGGTCCCCCGTGGGCAGATCGCTCAGCAACGTACCGGCGGGCATTGCCCAGGTCCGGATCATCCTCGAGCAGATGGCGGCCAGGGTCCGGCCATCCCGGCTGGCACAAAGGCCGGTGGCTGGAGACGGGGTTTCCAGGCGGCGATCCGCTCCGTCCGCTAGTTGCACCAGCACGCCTCCCGCCGGGCCAGCGGCGGCCCACCAATTGGTATCGTGGGCCACCGCCAGGGCGGTGCAGCCCGCCACGGGTTTTTCGCCCGCAGTGCCCGGACTGCCGCCCAGGACGGACCAGCGAATGCTTCCCGCCAGAGCGGTGAGGACCAGCCGGCCCTCACCGGCCACCGCCAGGGCCTTGGCGCTCTCGCTGCCGATCTGCTGGGCCAGGCTGCGGCCCGTAGTTGCATCGATCAGACGTAGACCGCCCCCGGCGAGGCTGAGGGCCAGGATCTGGCCATCGGCATCGGTCTGGGCGCACACCACGCCCCTTCCCAGGGGCTGAACCAGGCGCTCGTTGCCCTGGGGGCTCCACCAGTGGAGGCGACCGCTGCGTTCAAGGCCCACGAAGCCGTCACCGGCGGGGCCTATGAACTGACCGTCCGCCACGTGCAGGGAGATGCTGCCGCTGCCGGCGGCGGTGGCCCGCAGGTGCTGCCAGCACCAGTCCCGTTCCTCCCGGGCCACTTGGTCCATCAGGCGCAGGCATTCGCCATTGCGCCCCCGGGCGAGGGCAGCGTCCGCCTGGCCCAAGGCCGCGAGGTACAGGCTGCGTTCCAAACGGTGACCCTGGCGCTCGGAACGGACCACCAGGGCCTGTTCCCGGCGCCGCCCGTTCTCCGTCAGCCGGCGTTGTTCGTCGGCGGTGCGCAGGGCTTCTTCCGCCCGGGTCCGTTGGGCTTCCGCCTGGGCCAGGGCGGCGACGGCCTGCCGCCGTTGGTCTTCCTTGATCAGGTAGCCGACGATCATTCCGGTGACGATGAACACCGACAGCACACCGCTGGCGGCGGCGGTGACCCGGTGTCGGCTGATGAACTTGCCCAGGACATCGAGGACCGACATGTCCATGGCCGAGACGCCCCGATCCTCCCGCCACCGGCGGAGATCCAGGGCCAGGGCCTCGGCGCTGGGGTAGCGCTGGTCGGGCTCCAAGGCCATGGCCCGCCTGGTCACCGCCACGAGTTCCTTGGGCGTCGGCCGACCGGTCCAGTCCGCCAGGGGCGGATCGATCTGGCCCCGGCCCGCTCGGACCACGACTTCTTCCGCCGTCGCCCCCTGGACCGGTGGCCGGCCGGTGAGCATCTCGCTGAGGATCGCCCCCAGGGCGTAGACGTCGGAGCGGATGCCCAGGCGATCCAGTTCCCCCCGGGCCTGTTCCGGAGCCATGTAGCAGGGCGTGCCGATCACCGCCCCGTCCAAGGTTACCAGGGGCGATTGTTGGCCCGATTCAGGGGCCATGGCGACTTCCGTCACCGAACCATCCAGGACTTTGCCCAGGCCCCAGTCCATCACCAGCACTTCGCCGAAACCGCCGATCATCACGTTGGCCGGCTTGAGGTCCCGGTGGATCACCCCCCGGCTGTGGGCGAAGGCCACGGCGTTGCAAACCTGGATCAAAACCTCCACCAGCCGGCCCAGGGGCCAGTCCTTGGCCAGACCCTGATCCTCCTTGCGCAGGGCGAGGATTTCCGCCAGATCCCGGCCCCCCACCAATTTCATGGCGAACCACGGCCGGCCATCCGCATCCCGGCCGAATTCGTGAATCGGGACGATGTTGGGGTGTTCCAGCTGGCCGGTGATCTGGGCTTCGGCGAGGAACCGTGCCTGGCGCACCGGATCGCTGTGGTGGCGCAGCAGCTTCACCGCGACCTCCCGGTGCAGGTCGGGATCCCGGGCCCGCATCACCACACCCATTCCGCCGTGGCCCAGTTCTTCCACCATGGCGAAACGCAAGGGCGTGGTGGTCGCCTCCTGGCCATGGGTGCGGCCGATCACCACCGTGGAGTTGCGATGGCGGGAGGTGGTACCCCGGGACGGCGTTTCAATGGTGATGGTCGCCCCGGCCCCGGGATGGACGGGGGCATTGGTGGGGACCAGGGTCGAGGTGCGGGGATCGTGGCTCACGGAGGGGCGAACATCCCCGCAGCCGTGAAGAATGGATGAAGCCCTCCTGGGGTGGGTTCAGGGACTGCCGAGGGGCTTGAGCTGTTCGTCTAGCAACCGCACCAGCAGCACCGCGCCCCGGCCGTCCGCCCGGAATTCCCCGTAGCGGGCGGCGACGTAGAGGGCGCCCTTGCCCTCGGGGAAAAACCAGGCGTCGGTGCCGATCCGCACCCGACCCTGGCGCAGCCGGTAATCCACCAGGACCTGGCCCGGGGCCAACGGAGTGCCGTTGTCGATTCGCACCAGGCGAGCCACGCCCTGGGCATCCGGGGCCAGCACCAGTCGGCCGTCCTGTTCCTGATTCCCCAGTTCGCGCTCCAGGGCATAGGCCAGGGCCATGTAATCCCCTTGCATCAGGCTGCGGGGATCCCGGGGTGCCAGGGCGAGGATCACCGGCGTGCCCGAGGCGAGTTGCCGTTCCCGTTGAACAATCGCGGCATTAGCGGCGATCAGGACGAGCAGGCCACCGGCCAGAAGGAGAACCTTACGCATGGGAGACCTCCCGGGGCCAGGCCCGGCGGAGGATGAACCACAATCCCAGGGCGGCAAAGCCCATGCCCGCCAGCCCCGCTGCTTTCACCACCAGGGGCGTGGCGTGGTCCATCTGGTAATGGCCCCAGATCAGGCCCAACAGGCTCAGGATCCCCAGGCCCAGGAACGGCCCATCAAGTTCTGCCAAGGCGATGAGGATAATCCCCAGGGCGATGGCGGCCCCGGGGACCACCAGACCCAGGGCGGCGGGGACCATCGCCGCCACCAGCAGCCAGATGCCACGACGCCAGGGAACCTCCGCCGAGCGTAGCACCAGGGCGGTGATTCCCAGAATGGCGGTGACCTCCAACCAGGAACCGAGGGTGATCAGGAAGGGTCCCACCCCATGGTCCCAGCGGTATTCCATCCGGGAGATCAGGAAGCAAACCGCCCAACCCGCCAGAAGTCCGCGCCCCAGGGGCCGGGCGATGGCCCGCCAGGGCACCTGGGCCGGAGTGGTGAGCAACAACACCGTCATGCCCAGGGCCACCGGCCCCGCCGCGATGGGAAATCGTTCAGATAGGATGAGGAGCGTGAGCAACGCTCCGCTGGCGATGGCGGCGCACCACCAGCGGTGGACCGGAGCTGGGGCGGCGAAGAACAAGCCCAGGGCCACGGTGGCGCTCACCAGGGCCATCGTGTTGGAATCATGGGGGTTCATTTCCAGCATCCCCAGCAACACCGTGCCCTGGCCCGCCAGGCTCAGGGCCAGGGCGAACTGGCTGCCGATCACCCCGGTGGCCCGACGCAGGGTCAGGATGTTCGCGGCGCACAGCACCAGACCCAGGCCCACCAGGACTCCTTCTTTTTTCCCGGCGAAACCCACGGGGATGGTGAGGGCGATCATCAACATCAAGGCCCCCAACCAGCCCCCCGCGCCTTGAAGGACCCGCAGGGGCCATGGGTCCGTGGTGGAGTCGTCGCCGGGAATCTCCCCCGTGACCAAGCCGGCGGCCATCAGGGATTGCCAGGTATCTGCGTTCGTCGAACGGGTCGGTCGCGATTCCACGAGCGTGGTCGGCTTCGGCGCCTGTTCCCGACTCACCGAGCGTAGCCAAATGCCGGCGACGGCGGTCATGACTGTGGTCATGAAACCGGTGATCAGAAATCCGGCAAAATCCATATGGTTGATCAACCGCCGCCCCATGCCTCCGGTGATCACCACCACCAGGGCCAGACAGCCGGCGGATAACAGCACCAGATCCGTTTTCCTGCGCCGATAGGCCCAGAAGCCAGCGCCCAGGACGATAGGCAACGGGAGCAGTTCCAGGGCCGGATTGCCACCGCCCTCGAATATCGCCGCCTGGGCCAACACCGTGGTAGAACCGAGCACAGCCAAAGCAGGCAGCCGGATTGCCCAGCGGGCGTTCAGCCAGTCCAGCCGTTCAGCCAGGAATTCCCAGGCCACCAAAATCACGCTGTTGAGCCCCAGGAGAAGCCAAGCCAAACCCACATCACCCAGCATCCGCACCGGTCGTTCCTCCCAGGCCAGGCCCACAGCAGTGTTGGCGAGGAGGACGCCGATAAGCACGAGGATCGCACTGCGGGCAATGGCGATCCACGGTACGATCAGCGCCAGCCAGGCGGCGAACAACTGCCAGGGATCCGCCCCGGTCTGGTAGGTCTGGCCGATCAGCGCCAGCAGGGGACCGACGGCCACCGCCGCCCAGATCACCCCGGTTTTTCCCAGACGGGTATCCAGGCCCTGCCACCACGCCACGGCCACGCCCAGCACCACGGCGCTTTCTGCCAGGGCGAATCGTGCCGGCCGGCCCAGGCCCTCCCAGTTGGCGGCGATGAAAATCACCAGTCCGGCCAGGGCCAGCAGCACCCCCAGACCCAGGAGCAGACGGTCCAGATTTCTGCGCCAGTCCTCTGGGCGGGGTCGCCCGTTCACCACCTTTAAGGCGGCGGCCAGGTGTTCCGGGCGCAACCGCCCGCTGGCAATCCAATCGAGGACCCGACGTCGGGCCAGAGGATCAGGGACGGTGGTTTCCATGGTCGCACCTTGGGTGGGCCTCCCATGGGAGTCAACGTGGACGGGTTTGGGAAGGTCCGGGAGCGCCGGCCTCCAGGCCGGCATCGGTGGTGCATCGAACGACGACTGACGTTGGTTCCACGTTGGAGATCGTACCGATGCCGGCGTGGCCGCCGGCGCTCCCGGGCTGCCGCTCCACGCACAAATGGCCCTATTCCAACCCTGACCTGCGATTCGAGCATGCGAGGTAGTGTTCGGAAAGATTATTGGGAGCGCCGGGAGCG
>CANIXE010000043.1 GCA_947470885.1 Planctomycetota bacterium | reverse complement strand
CGTGCGCATCATCCATCTCCTGGGTGGTGCTGGCATTCTGTCGGCTGCCCGCGACTAGGGCAGCCGTTCTTGCCGAGCGTATTTGCGGAATCCACGCGGGATCGATTCCAGCCTTAGATTTCAGGCATGGAGATGGTTCATTGAAAACGTTGAGGATGGAGGTGATTGGCGGAGATTTCTGTGTCACACTCCGGGATTGCCGGCCCTCTGGCGGAGCCCGGTGCCGCTCCGGAAAAAGTCGATTTCATCCCCATGTACGGGGGAACTACCCCATGCTGGCAGAGGGCGATTGGATAGCCTGGGAAATATCGTCATCCCGGGGATTTCCACCATGCACACTCAGCACCAGGAACCTTCCGCAGCCGCCTTGATCCCCGCCGCTGACACCCTGGGGGGCACGGATTGTCCCGCCTTGGCCGGGCAAGGGATTGCGGCCTGTGGAGTACGCCGGGCGACGGCGGCCGAGGCGCCCCGCTTCCACTTGGGACAGGCCCGGATGACGATCGGCGTCAGCGGCTCCGGTCGGGTCCTCGTCAACGGGACCTGGCAATCCCTGGCGGTGGGCCAGATCTACGTCACCGCCCCCGGCACCCCCCATGCCCATGTCGCCGATGGGCCCGGCAGCACCGCTTGGCTGCTCTGGTCCCCGGGAATGGACCTTGATCCCCAGGAGGGGGGCGCCTGGATCATCAATCAGGGTGGACCCGGGATCGCTGCCGCGATCCAGGGGTTGCTGGTCGGCCAACGGTCCGGCGAAACGGTGGTCATGGAAGCCTGGGCGCGCCTCATCGCCGGTCGGGCCCGGGCGTGTCTCTTGGATCCGGACCCCCGTTTGGCCCGGCTTTGGCAAGCCATCCTGGAGGATCTGGCCGCTCCGTGGGATCTGGGTCGCCTGGCGAAGGCGGCCGGGGTCTGCGGCGAACAACTGCGTCGCTTGAGCCACCATCAGCATGGAGCCAGCCCCAAGGACCTCCTCACCCGGGTGCGCATGCATCGGGCGGCGACCCGGCTCCTGGATCCGGCCGCAGACCTGGCGTCGGTGGCGCGATCGGTCGGTTTCAGCAACCAGTTCAATTTCAGCACAGCCTTCAAGCGGATTCTGGGCATCTCCCCCAGCGCTTGGCGCCAAGCGTTGGGGGATGCGGTTCCGGCCCCCTCCACTCCCCCGGTCCCCGCCAGCGGCCGCTTCCGCCGCTCCGGTTGATGGAGGGATCTCAGGGATTTGGTTCTGGAGCATCCACCCGGCGCATCGCCGCGCGGAACGAGGCGACACCGGCGTAACCGACGGCGGTGGCGACTTCCCCTTCGGGCATTCCCTGGGCAAGGAGGGCCCGGCCCCGGGCCATCCGCAGGTTCGTCACCTGGGCCATGGGACTGGTGCCAAAACGGGCCAGGCATTCCAGCCGTAACTGTTCGGGATTGAGTCCAGCCAGGCTGGCGATTTCCCCCAGGCTCCAGGGATATCCCAGGTCTTCGCCCACCCGGATCCACATGGCCGTGAAACCAAGGGCACCATCCAGCTGGGCGTGGAGTCGGGCCAGGGCGATGGTTGCCAGGTTCTCCTCTGCTTCGGCAAGCAACGGATCCTGGGTCGTCTCCTCCCGGGTGGCGATGGCGGCCATCACCGCTTCCAGGTCCTCCACAGGCCCCAGTGCTATCCTGGTTTGGGTGCTTTCCGGGAGGGCCTGACGGGCTGTGGCCAGCCAAGCCAACCCCCAGGTCCCCATGGGACGCAGGGAAAACAGAACCCCAGGGGGGCAGAGATAGGCCTGACCGGGTTCACAGGGCAGGAAATGTCCCTCCACCAGTACCTCGCCCCGGCCCTGTTGGACCACAAAGACCACGCCCACCGAAGGACGATGGCAAGTGAGGGCCCGGGTGACGAGAATCGTCCCTGCCAGGTAGGTTTCCTCTGGAGGCATTCCCCGGGCGAGGAGTTCCTCCAGACGGTCGTTGCCGATGCTGGTCCCTGATGGTTCCATGGCGCTAGTCTGAAGCGGATCGGCCGGCCACCAAGTGTGGGCCGGGGACGGCTCGGTTGGATATGGACTCCCGGTGGGATCCCCCTCCACTCCCCGCCCCATGGCCACCCTTGATGATCTCCGCGCCGGCCGGTTGGCCGGCTGCCGCCGCCTGGACCTGTCCTGTGGATTGAGGGAATTTCCCAGGGAAATCTACGATCTCGCGGATTCCCTGGAGATCCTCAACCTGTCGGGGAACGCCCTGACCAGCCTGCCCGACGATCTACCCCGGCTGCACCGGCTGCGGGTGATCTTCTGTTCGGACAACCCGTTTACCGTCCTGCCTGAGGTCCTGGGCCGATGTCCGGGGCTGACCATGGTGGGGTTCAAGGCTTGCCGCATCCAGCGGGTTCCCGCCCCCAGCCTGCCGTCCCGGCTGCGTTGGCTGATTCTCACCGACAACGCCGTGGCGGACCTGCCGGACGAGCTGGGCCGCCGACCCCTGCAAAAACTGATGCTCGCCGGCAACCGCTTGGAGCGCCTGCCGGAATCCTTGGCGGGCTGCCCGACCCTGGAATTATTCCGGATTTCGGCCAACCGCTTCGCCACCCTGCCAGCCTGGATCTTCACTCTGCCCCGCCTGGCCTGGTTTGCCTGCGCTGGCAATCCAGCTCTGCAGCGTGCTGGTGCCGTGGAAACTTCGACTCCGGCGATCCCCTGGAACGCCCTGTCCCTCCAGGAGCGCCTGGGTGAGGGTGCTTCGGGGATTATCCATCGGGCCACGTGGCATCGGCCGGAGGGCCTGCTGCCGGTGGCGGTGAAATGCTTCAAGGGGGCGATGACCAGCGACGGCCTGCCCGAAGACGAAATGGCTGCCAGTCTGGGGGCCGGGGCCCATCCCGGGCTGATCCCGGTCCTGGGCCGGGCCTCCGGTGCTCAGGGTGAAGCCTTGGTGATGCCCCTCATCGATCCGGCCTTCCGCATCCTCGCCGGCCCGCCCAGCCTGGAATCCTGCACCCGGGACGTGTATCCCGACGGTCTAGCGCTGTCGTTGTCCACCACGTTGGCCCTGGTCCGGCGGGTGGCCGATACCTGTCGGCATCTCCACGAGCGGAGCATCAATCACGGCGACCTGTATGGTCACAATCTTTTGTGGGATGGGTTGGGTACGGCCTTGGTGAGCGATTTTGGCGGAGCCACCCGCTATGGTTCCGGTGGAGGGTTCGAACCCATCGAGGTCCGGGCCTTCGGCATTTTGCTGGGGGAATTGCTGGAGCGCACCGTGGATCCGGTGCCGGCGGGGCTGACCCAGGTGCAGCAGGACTGTGTCCAGGAAGTCCCCGCCCAGCGCCCGGATTTTGCGGTGATCGGCCAGCGGTTGGCGACGATTTGACGCGGATCAGTGTTCCCGGGTGGGGTCCAGCCAAGCCGGGGGCGGGTCGTATTCGACGTTGTCCAGGCACAGGCCATCCGGCGGAGCCAGGTTGCCCAGGCGGGTGATGTCGCCGTGGCCATCGGCGATGGCCAGGAAATCCGCCACCGGGCGGCGGCCCTGGGCGGCGCTGACCATGGCCCCGACGAAGCCCCGGATCTGTTTATAGAGGAAGCCCGTGCCCCGGATTCGCAGGGTTCCTAGACGACCCGGGAGGGTGTCGGTCCAGGTCCAGGTGGCGCTGTGGATGGTCCGGGTGCCGTCGTTCAGGTCGGTGTCGTCGTGGCGCAGGCAGGCGAAGCCCCGCAAGTCATGGCGGCCGGTGATTCGGGCTGCCAATTGGTCGAGGATTTCTGGATGGTCCACGGCCTCGACCCACCAGCAGCGGTGGTCCCGGGCGGGGGCGGTGCCCCGGATCAGCAGGCGGTAGGTGTAGGTCTTGGCCACGGCGTGGCGGATGGCGTCGAAATCGTCCGCCACCGGGGCAATCCGCACCACCGCCGCATCCCGGGGCAGCTTGCTGGTGATCGCCCGGGCCAGGGCCCCCAGGCCGTTCTGGGGCACCCGGTCGATCCATACGTCGGTGGGCAGACTGACCGCGCCCACGCCGCCATCCAGGCGGCTGGCGAAGCGGGGGACCGGATCATCGCAAAAGCGCAGGAGCGCCGGAGTGACCACGCTGGCGAGGGTGCGCTCGCCCTTGCCCTGGACTTGGGTGCCGTGGAACGCCGCGCCGTCGAATTCGAGATCAAGGAGGACCCGGGGCATGGTCAGCGTCTTGTGGGGTGCGCCCCGGGAGCGCCGAGCGCCAGCTCGGCCTCGGTGGTGCCATCGGTCATGGGGCGACGTGGGCTGGAATTCGCTGGGAGCGCCGAGCGCCAGCTCGGCCTCGGTGGCGCACATTCCGGGGACTGACGTGGGTTGGTCTGGTCGCGTTGTTCCGATGCCGAGCAGGCGCTCGGCGTTCCCAGTGTTCGAGCCGAGGAGGCGCTCGGCGCTCCCAGTGTCGCGGCCCGCACGTGAAGTGAGGTGCCCATTATTTCATTCATTTCGCCGGATTCACGATCACATCCGGCACAGGTCGAGGAGCTTCGCGCCGTAGCGGGCGATTCGCTTCGGGCCCAGCTGGGGCACGCTGCTCAGCTCGCCGGCGCCGTGGCGCTTGATGTGGTCCAGGGCCTTGGCCGGCAGGACCACCTGGAGGGGCACGCCCCGGTTGGCGGCCTCGGCCCGGCGCCAGTCCTTCAGCTTGTCCTCCAGCTTCTCCTCGTGCTCGGCGACCTCCCGTTGGCGGGGGACGTCCGGCAGATTCAACGGTTTGGATTTTGCGTCTTTGATCAGGGCCAGCAGCTCGTCGCCATGGGCGGACATGATCCGGCCGTGGACACCGCTCAACTTCAACTGCTGGAAGCTGGTGGGGGCGTGGCGGGCGAGGACCAGGAGGACCTCGTTATTGATCAGCCGGCCGGGGGGCTTGTCCGCCTGCCGGGCCAGGCCGTCCCGCCAAGTGTAGAGGGCGAGGAAGACACCAAGATTTGAACGGCTGACATCCCGGATGCCTTTGACCTTCCACATCGCCGCGGGGTCAAAGCCGATGTGGCTGGTGGTGGCCGCCACCGCGGCATTGGCGATGGCGTGTTCTTCCTCAATGTCGGCCTTGGCCACCGCGGCGGCGAGGAGCTCGCCGGCCTTGGGCAGGTGGATCACGTCATCCAGGGCGTAGCGGATGGCCTCGGTGGCCAGGGGCCGGCGGCCCCAGTCCTCCTGGGCGTGGGCCTTGGCCAGGTGGATGTCCAGGGTCTTGGCCACCACTGCGCCATAGCCCGACTGTTCCCAGCCCAGCATGCTGGCGGCCTGCTGGGTGTCCCAGACGCCCCCCAGGTTGATACCAAAATCCCGGCGCAGGAGGGAACAATCATATTCCCCGCCGTGGAGCCACAGGCGCCGGTCGGTGCGTTCCAGGCCGGGGCGCAGGGCCTCCAGGCTTTTGCTGGGGGCGCTGCCGTCCCAGCCTTCGGCGACCAGCAGGGGCAGGGGATCCACCACCACCAGGCGGCCGGCGAGATTCAGTTGGAGCAGGCACAGCCGTTCGCGGTACACGAACATGCTGTTGGCTTCGCAGTCCAGGGCCAGCCAGGGGACGGTCTTGAGGGCCTCCCCCAGGGCAGCCAGTTGTTCGGGACGATCGAGCCATTCATGGGGGGGCAGGTCAGACATGGCGGGGCAGGATCGGGAATGGCTGGATTGGGCAATGTCGGGGAGTTTTTTCGTCCGGTCGTCCGGTCGTCCCAGGATTATTGGTATCCCCGCTGGACTTATCCGGGAAGTCCCGGAGATCGCGCCCATGAAGAGGATGCTGGTCGTCATTGCCGGGCTGGTCCTGGCCGGCTGTGGGGTCGTCTTGGCGCCGGTGGATCCGGCCCTGGTGATCGAGGCCCAGCGGCGTTTCCCCGACGCCACCGAGGTGGAATTGCTTCGGGGTCGGGAGGTCCTGCGTACCAAGTGCGCCCAGTGCCACGGGGTGCGGGATCCCCGGGCCTATGATGAAAAAGCGTGGACCTTCTACGTCGGGGAGATGAGTGCCCGGGCCACGTTGACGTCGGTGGACAAGCAGGCGCTGCTGCGCTACGCGCTGGTCGCCCGGGATGCCCCGCTGCCGCCCTAGGCCAGGCTAGCGCAGGCCGTCCACCAGGCGCTCCAGTTCCGCCAATTCCAGGGAGAAATCCGCGCCCAGGCGTTCCGCCCGGTGGGCGAAGTCCCGGAAGGCTTCCAGGCTGCCGCTGGCTGGACCGTGCAGGCCGAGGGTGGCCTGGGCCCGGCAGACCAAGGCGGTGGTCCGGCTGCGTTCCAGGGGTCCGGCGTCGTGGGCGTCCTCCAGGGCCATCAGGTTTTTGGCCAGGTGCAGGGCCTGGACGGGATGGCCGGCCAGCAGGGTGGCCCGGGCGCCCTCCCACAGGGCGATGTGCCGGCGCTGCCAGTCGGCGGCTCGGCCCTCGGCGGCCACCGCGGCGGCGGCCCCGGCTTCCAGCAGGTGGTGGACGCCCCGGGCGTGGTTCCGGGCCATGGTCAAAATGTTGTGAACCACCACTGCGGTCTGGGTCACCACCGGATCCCCCGGGGGCAGGTCCCGGGCTAGGGCGGCGGCCCGGTGGAGGTGCTCCGTGGCCTCGGTCAGGCGACCCCGGATGGTCAGGGTCTGGGCCGCCAGGCCGGCGAAGCGGCAGGCTTCCGATTCGTTGGTCACGCCCTTGCCCAGGGCGTGCTGGGTGGCGTCGGCATCGCCGGCCGCCAGGTGGAGGACGGCCATTCCCCGCCACAGGGAGCGCTTCACGTCGTCATCCGCCAGGGGATGCCGGCGCAGGTCATCCAGGAGGTCGATGGCATCCGCCCAGCGCCCCAGGGAGGCCCCGCCCACTTGCACGGCCCAGGCCCCCAGGTGGAGGAGATCCTCGGTTTTTCCCACGGTTTCCACCAGGGCGGAACGGCAAGCCCAGCCGGCAGCGGGATCCCGGTTGGCGAGGGCGGTGGCGGCGGTCAGACGGTGATCGAAGGAACTCATGGCCAGCGCTCCGCAAGCCAGGCCAGTTCGGCGGCGGTGCCGGCGAGGATGGCCTCGGGGCTGCCCGCCAGCAGCGGCCAGGTGTAGGTTTCCACCGCGGCGTGGGTGCAGCCGGCGGCCTGCACCGCCCCCAGGCCCAGGGCGGTGGCCGGGGCGGTGGTCCCCAGGCCCGGCAGGGGCGCATGGAGGGGAATGTGGAAGTGGGCCCGGGCGAGGCTCGCCCCGGGGAGCCGGGCCAGGGCGGCGGGCAGGCCGTCCAGGTCGTCGGCGAAAACCAGGGACCCGCCGGCGGTGGCGGCCATGGCCTGGTGCAAAAAACGGGGTTCCTGCCGGGCCAGCAGTCTGGCCAGGGCGGCGGGATCCCGGGGATCGATTTCCGGGGCGGCGCTGGCCTGGACCTTGGCGATGGGCACTCCGGCGGCGTTCAGCCGGCCCACCGCGGCCACGGGGTCCTCCCCTGCCAGGGCCACGTGGCAGGTGTCGAAGCACAGACCCAGGTGGTTGGTCACCGCGATGCCCCCGGCCACCGGATCATCGTCCAAGGCTGCTGCGGCGGCGGCTACGCCCAACGTCGCCAAGGGCCCCCGCCAGAACCAGGCGGCCTCGGCGCTGTGGGCCAGCAGGCAGCCTGGTTCCGGTTCCAGGCAGAGGATCACCCGCCGGCCGGTGCGCTGCCAGGCGATCAAGGCGGCGGCGGCCCAGGTGCCCAGGGCCCGGGCGATGGCGGTCAGGTCCGCCGGGCCGTGGGGAAGGTAGCAGCCGGGCACCGTGCTGATGGTCACCAGGGGTTCATCGGACAGGGCCAGGGCCAGGTCGATCAGGGCTAGGCTGGCCTCTAACCGGGCGGGTTCGCTCCAGTCCGGGCGGTAGGCCGCGTCCTTCACCACCGGGGCCTGGAACACCCCCAGGGGGAAGCCGTTGAGCGTGTGGGCGGAAATTCCCGCCAGGTCGAAGGCCCGACGCAATTTTGCCCGGGCGGCCGGCTGACCCAGGTCGGCGATGGCCCGGAAGCCCAGGCGCAAGTCCGCCCCCACCTGGGGCCACGCCAGGCGCTGGCGCAGGGCGGCGGCGAAGGGCACGACCTGGCCCAGCAGGTCCTCCAGGCTTTCCGCCGCATGCAGATTGGTGCCATAGCCAAGGGGAGGCATGCCCGAACCTGATCCCCGGGCCGGGGCGGGTCAACCGGCGGGGCGGATGACGGGCCAGGAGGGACGGGATGGTCTTGCGGGCGGTGGCTGGCCCCGACCCTGGGGCCATGCCCGAGCCCCAGGATCTCGCCACCTCCATCGACCGTTGGGGGCTGTTGCCCCGTTTGGTGGATATGCAGCGTCAACGCCTGATCCTGGGTCTGGTGGGCGCGATGGCCTCGGTGGGGTTCAACCTGTGGCATCCGGCGGTAGAATCATCCATCCCTGTCATTCCGGTGGCGGTGCTGGCAGGGCTTTATCTGGTGGTGGGGGCGGGCCTGCTGGTGGTGCGTCGGCAGGCGGCCCGCCGGGTCTTGATCCGCCAGGCGAAGGAGACCGCCCCGGTGGCCCTGCGGGACCGGGCTCTGGCCCTGGCGGCGGTGATCAACCGCACCGGCAATGCCTGGTTGGCCTGGGCCGCGGCGGGGCACATGGTCATCGCCGTGGGGGCGCCCACCCGTCTGGGCTTGGCGGCGGGACTTCCCGGGACGCTGCTCTGGCTGCTGGCCCTGCCCACCGTGGGTCTGCTGGTCCATGGCCTGGCGACAATGCCCACCCGGGAACGATTGCTGGCCCTGGATGCCCGGTACCGCTGACGGTCAGGGCCGCAGGCCGCTGCGCTCCCGAACCCAACCGGCGTCGCCGTAGCGGCTGGCCTTGATGTCGGCGGCGCTGACCTCTTCGTCGGCGGTGAATTCGCCGGGGCTCAGCGTCAGGCCCAGGGCGGTGGCGATTCCCGCCAATAGGGCTTCTGCCGCCAGGTCCCAGTTGAGGCCACAACCGGCCACCACGTCGCCATCCCAGGGATTGGTGGCCAGCTTCAGGCTGCCGTGGACCAGCAACCGGCCATCCCGGGCCCGGGCGGCGCTGCCCAGGGTCTTGGCCCCGTCGGCATGGATCAGGTCGTCCTGGGCCGGACTGGCGAAGCACCGGGGCTCGGCCCGGTAGCGCCGGTCCCCCACGGTCTGGGGTTGCAGGGCCAGGGTCGCCCCCCGGGCGGCCAGGGCGGCGAGGATCGCCCCATGCAGGAGGGGGTAGACCTCCCGGGCGGAGGCCGGCAGGCCATCCCGGCCGAGGGTGCCCGCGAGGGCGTAGGTGACCTCGTGTTCGTGCCAGATCGCCCCGCCGCCGGTGATCCGCCGGACCACCGGGGTGCCCGGGGGCAGACGGGGGGCGATGTCCTGGTAGTCCTGGAAACAGCCCAGGCTGACCGCCGGGGGTGCCCAGGCGTAGAGGCGGACCACCGGCCGGTCGGCCTGGAGCAACAGGCCCTCGTCCCAGGCCATCTGCTGGGGACCGTCGGCGACACGGGTGGGGAGTTGGCGGAGCATGGCGGGGGATGGTGGGCCGGGGGCGTCCAGGGCCAGGGGCCTGCTGTGAATATCGGCATGTGGCGATCGGTTGTGTTCCCAAGTCGGGCGATTAAGTGACGCCCAACCCGACCAGAGCAA
This sequence comes from Planctomycetota bacterium, assembly GCA_947470885.1. Classification (GTDB taxonomy): domain Bacteria; phylum Planctomycetota; class UBA11346; order UBA11346; family UBA11346; genus CAIUVD01. The sequence goes on along the minus strand of CANIXE010000043.1, from coordinate 1,418 downwards.
TCCGGCGGGTCCAACCCCAGGATTCCCATGTCCAAGGACGTGATCATTGCCGGCTCTGTTGCAGTGTGCTGCATCGCTCTTATCGCGGTCGCCGTGTTCGCCCCGAAGAGCAAGTCCGAGCCTTCCACGGAACCGCCGAAAGTCGACATCAGCCTGGCGGATGGCACCCAACCGACGGATGTCAATGGCACTCCTGGGGTGCCGTTGACCACGGATCATCCTTTGGCGCCGGGCGTTTCCGGGTCCATTGGTAGCACCACCGCTCCGGGCATGCAGCCCATGCCTCCGCTGTCCGGTACCGGCAACTCGACCACCGCTCCGGTCACTGTCGCCCCTTGGAATTCCCAGGGGCAAATCAATGGCAACGACCTGAGCGGCAATCTGGCGATTCCGGCTCCAGTGCCCGTCGAGGCGCCTCCTACCCAGGCCAAGGAGCAGAAGCTCCACGTGGTCGCCAATGGTGAGTTGTTGGGGGACATTGCCCTTCATTATTACGGTTCTTCCAAGCAGTGGCGCCGGATCGTCGAAGCCAATCCCGGGCTTAGCCCGAACCACGTCAAAGTGGGCCAGAAGCTCGTCATCCCGGCCGTCGACAAGACTCCCGCACCCACCACCAGTGGGACCAATGCTCCGGGTGGCGAGCGGACCTATACCGTCAAGAAAAATGATGGTTACCACAGCATTGCCGCCCGGGAACTCGGCTCCGCCAGCCGCTGGAAGGAGATTGAGAAGCTCAACGGGGTCCCTTCCACCGAGCTGAAGATCGGCCAGGTCATCAAGCTGCCCCCGGCTACGACCTCCCCGGCACCGACATCGGGCAACGATGCCCTTCCGACCCCCGCGGGTACCAAGACCCACACGGTCGCCGCCGGCGAGCACCTGGCGGACATCGCCAAGAAGTATTACGGCAAGAAGAGCGGCAAGGCCGAGTGGAAGAAGATCGTCAGCGCCAATCCCGGCATCAACCCCGACCACCTGAAGGTCGGCCAGAAGCTCACCATCCCGGACGTGGCTGGTGCCGCGCCGGTTCAGACTCCTGTGCCGGCTCCGGAAGCGAACGCCCCGGTCGCCGAGGGCACCGAGTACACCATTCTGAAGGGGGACACCCCCCAGGTCATTGCCAAGCGGGAATTGGGCGCGAAAGCATCCAAGAAGGACGTCGATGTCCTGGTCAAATCCATCGTCGCCTTGAATCCCGGGATCAATCCCACCAACTTGCGGATTGGCCAAAAGATCAAATTACCAGCCAAGGGTGGTTCGGCCCCCGTTGTTCCGACGCCTGCGCCCGCGATTCCTCCGGTGGCACCGGCCGTTCCCGGAGGCTTCGGTGCGCCGACGACTCCGGGAGCCTTTGGCGCCCCGGTTGCCCCGGGTGGAACCAATGGTTTTGCGCCCTCGACCCCGGATCCAGCTTTTGG
>CANIXE010000042.1 GCA_947470885.1 Planctomycetota bacterium | reverse complement strand
TTCCACCCAGGTTTTCCTCGCCCCGTCCGCCCTGCCGGATCTGGATACGCCCCAGATCGGTGAAGCCGGCGCAGAAGAACTACGGACCCGGATCTTCCGCATCGGTCGCTCCCCGGGGGCCCGGGCCCAGGAGATGCCCCCCCAGGTCGCCGGCAGCGACCTGGTGATGGAGATGCCCCTGGATCCCCTGCTGCCCCCCCGGCGGCGCTGGCCCGGCCTGATCATCCCCGCCCTGGTGGGGGCCGCCCTGGTGGCTGGAGCGTGGGGCGTGGCGAACACCCGCAAAACCGCCGAGCCCGCCAGCCAGGTCCCCGCCCTGGCCCGGGAAATCGACGGTCTGAAAAAGCAGCGGGAAGCCGATCTGGAACAACTGCGCCAGGCCCAGGAGCGGGCCACCCACCTAGCCGACCAGGTGGCGAGCCTGCGTCAGGCGGGCAGCGCCGCCGAGTCCAGCCTGGCCCAGCGCAATGCCGAGCTGCGGGAGGCCCTCACCGATCTGGGTCGCCTGCGGGACGCCGACGACCGGGCCGCCGCCCTGCGCCTGAAAGTCGGTGAACTGGACGTCCTCAACCGGGACCTGGCCGGGGCCACCGCCCGCCAGGACCGGGTCAGCAAGATCCTGGCCGACGGCGTTGACCGCTTCCGCAGCGAAAGCGAAAAGCTGTCGAAGGAGCTGACCGAAACCCGGACCCGGGCCACCACCTTGGAAAAGACCCAGGGCGAGCTCATCCGCACCCGCCAGGAATTGGCCCAGGTCCGGCAGGAACGGGATTCCCTCACCACCCTCTACCAGAGCACCCACGCCGACCTGGCCTCGGCCAAGCAGGATCTGGAACGCTACTTGGCCCGGATCACCGCCAGCCAGCTCCAGGGCCTGCTGAGCGACGACACCGCGGCCCCGTTGATGCCCATCACCAGCGGCGCACCCATTTCCCTCGGGGGCGACTACCTGGTGACCCTCCAGGTCGATCCCGGCAGCCGAGCCGGCAACCTGGATGTGAAGCTGGTGATCCAGCGCCCCAGCGCCGTGGCCAATCCTGACGCCACGGTGGTGCTCTACGACCAGAACCGCAAACCCCTGCGCCGGCTGTCGTACAGCTTCCCCCACGTGGATGCGGGGAATCCGTTCGTGTCCGCCGCCGCCACCCTGGCCTGCGATCGGCCGCCAAAATTCGCCCGAATCATCCTCGCCCCGGGCATTGAAGAAGTCGCGGCGAAATAGCCGACCGCCATTCCGCCGCCGGGACGCCCCGTAGCGTCCCCGCCATGAACACGGTCCTCCTGCTCATCGGCTCGAATATTTTCATGACCGTGGCCTGGTACTGGCACCTGCTGGCCAGCCGCCAGCAGTTTCCGGTGTGGGCCTTCATCCTCGTGTCCTGGGCCATCGCCCTGCCAGAATACTGCCTGGCCGTGCCGGCGAACCGCTTGGGCTCGGACCGCTATGGCGGCCCGTTCACCACCCCCCAATTGAAAATCCTCCAGGAAGGCATCGCCCTGGTGGTGTTCATCGCCCTGAGCACCGCCGTCTTGAAGGAGCCGCCCCGATGGACGGACCTGGCGGGGATGGCCCTGATCCTCGCCGGGCTGGTGGTGGCCCTGTTCGGGCCGGGCTGGTGGATGAAGTAATCGACGGTCCTCGCCGATTGCCCCCCGGCGACCATGCCACAATGCCCCCTACATCCGGGGGAGCCGTTGAGCGCTGAGAGGCGTAGCCCGCGTGGGCTGCGCGACCCCTTGCACCTGATCCGGTTCATACCGGCGGAGGGAGGACCTATGTCCACTGTTTCCACCACCAACGACCCCAAATCCCCAGCCCCCATGCGTCCCTGGGCGGAAGACCTGCCCAACAGCACCCGGGTCTACATCGGCGCCGATGATCCCCGGGCCGCCGGCGATCCCAACATCCGCGTTCCCGTGCGGGAGATCGCCCTGGACCCCGAGGCCGGCGAAAAGCCAGTCCGGGTCTACGACACCGCCGGCCCCCTGGACCACGACGTCCGGGACGGCTTGCCCAAGATCCGGGAATCCTGGGTGGCCAAGCGCAAGGCCGACAAGACCCCGACCCAGCTGTGGTACGCCCGCAAAGGCATCATCACTGAGGAGATGCGCTTCGTTGCCATCCGTGAAAACGTCGCCCCGGAATTCGTCCGCGATGAAATCGCCCGGGGCCGGGCCATCATCCCCGCCAACATCAACCACCTGGAAGCCGAGCCGATGATCATCGGCCGGAACTTCCTGGTGAAGATCAATTCCAACATCGGCAACAGCGCGGTGACCTCGTCCATCGAGGAAGAGGTCGAAAAGCTGCGCTGGTCGACCCGCTGGGGCGCCGACACGGTGATGGACCTGAGCACCGGCAAGAACATCCACGAAACCCGTGAATGGATCGTCCGCAACAGCCCGGTGCCCATCGGCACCGTGCCCATCTACCAGTGCCTGGAGAAGGTGAACGGCAAGGTCGAGGACCTGACCATCGACCTGTTCCTGGAAACCCTGGAAGAACAGGCCAAGCAGGGCGTGGACTATTTCACGATCCACGCCGGCGTGCGCCTGGCCTACGTGCCCCTGACCGCCAACCGGGTCACCGGCATCGTCAGTCGGGGCGGTTCGATCCTGGCGAAGTGGTGCCTGCACCACCATCAAGAGAACTTCCTCTACACCCATTTCGACCGCATCTGCAAGCTGATGGCGAAGTACGACGTGGCCTTCAGTCTGGGGGACGGCCTGCGCCCCGGGTGCACCGCCGACGCCAACGACGCTGCCCAGTTCGGTGAATTGGAAACCCTGGGTGAGCTGACCACCATCGCCTGGGAGCACGACTGCCAGGTGATGATCGAGGGCCCCGGCCACGTGCCGATGCACCTGATCCAGGAGAACATGGACCGCCAGCTGAAGGTCTGCCACGAGGCCCCGTTCTATACCCTTGGGCCTCTGGTCACCGACATCGCCCCGGGCTACGACCACATCACCAGCGCCATCGGCGCGGCGATGATCGGCAGCATGGGCACGGCGATGCTGTGCTACGTCACCCCCAAGGAGCACCTGGGCCTGCCGAATCGCGACGACGTGAAAACCGGGGTGATCACCTACAAGATCGCCGCCCACGCCGCCGACCTGGCCAAAGGCCACCCGGGCGCCCGGGATCGGGACGACGCCCTGTCCCGGGCGCGGTTCGCGTTCCGCTGGCAGGACCAATTCAACCTCAGCCTGGATCCGGTCACCGCCCGCTCGTTCCACGACGAGACCCTGCCCGCGGACGGCGCCAAAACCTCCCACTTCTGCTCGATGTGCGGGCCCCACTTCTGCTCGATGAAGCTCACCGGCGACGTCCGCGCGGAAGTGGAACGGCAGGAAGGGCTGAAGGCCAAGGCCGCGGAGTTCAAGGCGGTGGGCGGGGCGTTGTACCAGTAAGCGCTCGGAGCCGGGGGCGCGAGGCCGGGAGCGCCGGCATCGGTTGTGCGCCTAGCTCCAAACGACGCTGCTTTATTCACAGCGTCGTTCCGATGCCTGCCTGGAGGCCGGCGCTCCCGGCATCAGTTCCGCGCTTAGCTCCGAACCACGTTGCTTGATTTACCACGTCGCACCGATGCCGGCCAGGCGGCCGGCGCTCCCGGCATCGGTTCCGCGCCTAACTCCAAACCACGCTGCTTTATTCACCGCGTCGCACCGATGCCGGCCTAGAGGCCGGCGCTCCCGGGGCGGCGCCTTTGACGTTTCCCCTCGCCCCATGCTCAAACGCCTCCTCGCCATCGCCCTCGCTGACCGTCCCGCATTTTTCCGGGCCACCGCCTGGCAAATCGGGATGTCCCTCGCCGCCCTGCCCTTCGCTGCCTCGGTGCAGTACCTGTTCGACGTGGTGATTCCCTACGCGCAAAGTCATCAACAGGCCTGGCCGATCCTCGCCTATGCCGGGGCCTGCCTGACCGCGTGGCCGATGTACGCCTGGATCAGCGTCCGCTCCTACGCCAGCGCGGGGATGCTGAACCGCACGGCGGTGGCCCGGATCCGGCGGATGGTGGTGGACCGCCTGCAACACCTGTCCGTGGGTTATTACACGAAGCGCGGGGCCGGCGCGGTGGCCAACCAGCTCACCGTGGACATGGGCCGGGTGGAAGGTTTTCTCGGCACCGTGGGCAATGGATTCTTCCCTAATCTGACCCTGGGCATCGGGGCCACGACGTACCTGTTCTTCGTCAATCCGGTGCTGGCGGTGGCGGCCCTGCTGGGCGTGCCACTGCAGATGTGGATCCTCAAGGCGATGTCCGCAAAAGTCGCCGCCCACCAGCGCCGGGTTCAGGCGGCGGGGGAGGACTTCGCCGCGAAGATCGTGGAATACGTCGCCGGGATGCGGGTGATGAAGGGCCTGGGCACGGAAGACCTGGCCGCCGCCGACCTGGGGCGGAGCATCGATGAAATCCGGGAAAGCGGCATCGAGGCCGCCCTCACCAGCCGTTGGCTGGGCCTGTGGACCCAGTTCGCCTGGTACGCCACCACCACGTTGATTTACACCCTGGGGGCCTTTGGCATCGCCGGCTTCCTGGGCGTGCCGTTCACCGTCGGCCAGGTCATCGCCTTCATCGCCCTGTACGGCTATGTGCAGGCCGGCGCCGGAGCGGTGACCGGCTTCATCGACAGCTGGCAATCCGCCAAGCCGGCGGTGGACAAATTGATGGAGATCCTCGACAGCGACGAGGTGGAAGATTACCTGCATCCCAAGCAGACCGTGCGGCTTGATGGCGCGATGCAGTTCCATCAGGTGGATTTCACTTATCCGGGCACGGAAAAGCCGGCACTTTCCAACCTCGAATTGACCATTCCCAAGGGCCAGCGCATCGGCCTGGTGGGGGAGACCGGCGCGGGGAAAAGCACCTTCGTCGATCTCGTCCTCGGCTTCTGGCGGCCCGGCGCAGGGACGATCACCTGGGACGGCTTGGGCTTGGAAATCATCGGCCGCCGGCAACTGCGCCGGCAGGCGGCGGTGATGGCCCAGGAGGCGTTCCTGTGGAACACCACCATCCGCGAAAATATCCGCCTGGGCCGCCCCGGAGCTTCCGACGCCGAGGTGGAAGACGCGGCACGGAAAGCCCAGGCCCTGCCATTCATCCAGGCCGCCGAGCGGGGATTCGAAACGCCCTGCGGCGAACGGGGCGCCCGTTTGTCCGGGGGCCAGCGCCAACGGGTCGCCCTGGCCCGGCTGTTCCTCCGGGATCCCCGGATCATCGTCCTGGATGAACCCACCAGCGCCCTGGACCTGGAGACCGAAGCGAAGCTGCAGATCGACCTGGACGCCCTCACCGCCGGACGGACGACCTTCATCATCGCCCACCGCCTCAGCACCCTGCGTTCCGTAGACCGCATCCTCGTGTTCCACCAAGGTCGAATCGTCGAGGACGGCACTCCGGCGGAACTACTGGCGAAGGAAGGCGGCCGGTTCCGCCATCTCCACGATTTGTCGGGCTAAACGCCCACCGTCCCCGACTTACCCGCCCCGGAGCAATTTCCGCAGAGCGTGGTAGGCTGGCCGCTGGCGCAGGCTGCCGCCCCGGGGATCCACTAGGCCGAAGCCTGGGTGGATCAGGGACCACCAATAGACCCGCTGGACCAGGCCAGTAGCCCAGGCGATGCGGTAGTACTCCAGCAGGTGACCGGCGGCGGTGTCCTCATCCACGCAGACGTCATCGGCGGCGGGGCTGAATTCGTCGGTGTCGACGATGGGCCAGTTGACCTCAGTGATCCACAGCGGAGCGCCGTGGGCGACCCGGGCGCTGCACGCAGCCAAGGCCCATTGCAGGCGGATCTTCCGGGCCAGATCAAACCAGCCGTATTGCTTGGCGTGGGGGCCACCCCGCCGGTCGACGTACAGCTGGGCGGTCACCGCCTGGACGGTGAACCGGCGGAAATTCAGGAGCAGCCGGGCCGCGGGCAGCGGTTCAAAATCGATGACCGACGGCCCCACAAGACGCACCCCGGGATGGCGGGCGGCGACCCGATGGGCGGTGGTCAACAGATCCAGGGCTTCGCCGGTGTGGAAGCAGCCCCACTTGGTGCGGTTCGGGGCGATGGGCACCTGGAAGGCTTCCGCCACCGGTCCGAGTACTCGGAAGATGCCATGGAGATCCGCGGCCCAGCGCCCGGGATGGCTGACTGAGGCCCGCTCCTGCAATATGGCAATCAACGGCGGATGCCCGGTGGCGGCAGCCAGGTCTTCCGCCCAGGCGCGGAAGCGGGGCAATTCCCCCCGCCGCCACACCGGCACCCGGAGCAGCGTTCGACGCAGACCCAGATCCCGGACCAGGGTCAAGACTTCCCGCCAGCGCCCGGGATCCGTCTCATCCCCCACGGCGCAGGCGCAGAAATCCGCCGGCGGTGCATCGCCGCGCCCAGCGGGGGCGGTGGCATAGGCAGTGGCCACCAGGGGCGCCCAGGCGACGGCGGTCAGCCCGGTGGCCAGGTATTCCAGGGCGGCGACGGCGCGCAGTTGCCGCTTGGGAAAGCGAATCACATCCGGCTGCCCGCTGGGATGCCAGGGCAGGGGGAACCAAGGATGCTTCTTCATCGCCCCACCGTGCGGGCCATCAGAGGCCTAAGCGCCGACGCCAGGGCCGGGTGCCGTCCTTCAGCCACCACCGAAAGCGGTGCCAGCCCTTCAGCAGGGCGAACAACTGCACCGGCAGACCGCCCCGGGGCCAGCGCCGGGCCAGCAGGTAGGCCGGCAGCAGGCGTTCCGAGCATTCGAGCTGCACCAAGCTACCCAAGCCCGCCAGCATCCCCACCGGGCCGAAGCTGACCCGGTTCACATCCACCACGGTGAATTCCCAGGTGCCGTCTTCGGCCTGGCGGACCAGGGTGTTGCCCGGGGTGTTGTCCCGGTGGAGCGCCCCGGCTTCGTGCATGTCACCGACGAAAGTCCCCAGGGCGTCGGCGGCATCCGCCTCGCCGTCGTGGATCGCCCAGGCGGTGGTGAAGCCATCGGCCCACACACACACGTACCAGGCACAGCGTCCGTCCGCGACCACCGCCAGGGGCAGGGGCGAGGGCACGCCCAGATCCAGTAGGCGCTGGGCGTTGTCGTAGCTGGCGATGGCCTTGGCCACCGGGGACGAGCGCCAAGCATGGCCCCGGCCGAAGGCCTTCACCACCACCGCCCCACCCGGACCGTCCAGGCGAACCAGGGCGTTCCGGGCCTCATGCAGCTTCTCGGTGGCCGCCGCCACATGTCCGGCGATGCCCTGGCACCAGGTGCGGGCAGTGGCGGTATCCCAGGCCGGGGCAAGGCGAAGCAATTGCACGGGCGGCATGGTCGAAGGGTTTCCCCGGTCGCAACCGGGCTTCCCCCGGCAAATTGCCGCGCAACCATGGGCCCCGTGGCCCACCCCGTCCTGTTCGTTGCCGGCGATGTCCACCTGAAGGATGGCGCGGGCGCCTTCGCTGCCTGGCTGGACCAATTGGCGGAGCGCCATCCTGCCCACCTGGTGCTGCTGGGGGATCTCTTCGAATATTGGCTGGATACCGACGGTGCGGTGGCCCGCTACGCCCCGGTGCTGGACCGGCTCAAGACTCTGGGCAAAGCTGGCTGGCGGGTGGATGTGGTCCGGGGTAATCGCGAGGTCGTCGCCGGCCGACGCCTGGAATGCGCCGCCGGGATCCGCCTGGTCCGCCGCCTGGACCTGCGCCTGGGGGGCCGCCGCCTGCGCATCGTCCACGGCGACCGCCTGTGCCACGATCCCGGTTACCGCTTCCTGTCCGCCTGGCTGGGCTCGTTCTGGCACCGGGCCTGGCAGGCCGGGCACCCGGCGCCCATTCAGGATTTCGTCGCCCAGGTGATGCGCCGGAACAGCGCCGGCCGGCACCACCACCGGCCCGTCGCCGAGGAATCCGCCCCGGGTCTCCCCCGCCGGCCCCGGGTCTTCCTCGACCGGCGGAAAGTCCAAGCCGCCGCCCGGGGCGCCGACACCCTCATCGCCGGCCACATCCATGAATCCTGGCGCCGGCGCATCGGCGGGATCGACCTGCTCCTGGTGGGCGACTGGCCCGACACCGTGGGCCACTGGATCACCGGCTATCCCGACGGTTCCCTATTACGCCACCGCCACGAATTCCCATGCCCGACGAACTGATCCTCCTCGAACAACAGCTCCGCCACCACGACGACCGCTACTACCGCCAGGCGGATCCGGAGATCACCGACGCCGACTACGACGCCCTGCGGGACCGTTACCTGGCCCTGTGCGCCGCCCGGGGACACACACCTTATCGGGCCGGACCGGGGAACGACCTGACCGCCGGCTTCGTCTCCGTGGCCCACCGGGTGCCGATGCTGTCGTTGGAAAAAGCCGCCGACGGCGAGGACCAGAGCGCTGCTGGACAACTAACCGCCTGGGTCGAGCGCACCCGCAAGGCCCTGGGTCTGGACGCCCCGCTGCTGTTGCTGGTGGAACCGAAAATCGATGGCATGTCGGTGAGCCTGACCTGGCAGGACGGCCAGCTGGTCCAGGCGGTGAGCCGGGGCGATGGGGTCAAAGGCGACGTGATCACCGCCCAGGTCCTGGCCAGCGGCGCGGTGCCGGCGCGGATTCCTGTGACGGGCACCCTGGAAGTTCGCGGGGAACTGTACCTGCCCCAGAGCGCCTTCGCCGCCCTCAACGACCGCCTGCGGGCCGCCGGGGAAAAGCTGTTGGCCAATCCCCGGAACGCCTGCGCCGGGATGATGAAGCGCAAGGACGCCAATGAAGTGAAGGGCTGCGGCGTGCAGGCCTTCTTGTACCACGTGGCCTGGGCCGACGGCGTGGCGGGGCTTCCCAATTCCCAAATTGAGGTTGTCCGCTGGCTGAAAACCCTGGGCCTGCCGGTGAATCCCCATCTAACCGCCTGCACCGATGCCGCGAGCGCCAGCGCCGTCTGCGCCGGGTTCGCCCAGCAGCGAAGCAGCCTGGCCTACGACATCGACGGCATGGTGGTGAAGGTGGACGACCGGCGGTTCCACGAACGCCTGGGCGCCACCGAACACCATCCCCGCTGGGCCATCGCCTGGAAATTCCCCCCGGAGCGCAAACCCACCCTGCTGCGGGGCATCACCGTCCAGGTGGGCAAGTCCGGCAAGCTGACCCCGGTGGCGGAACTGGATCCGGTGCTGCTGAGCGGCAGCACGGTCAGCCGGGCCAGCCTGCACAACTTCCCGGAACTCGCCCGCAAGGATGTGCGGGTCGGGGACACGGTGTTCGTGGAAAAGGCTGGCGAAATCATCCCCCAGGTCCTGGGCGTCGATCTGGCCCGACGGCCAGCGGACGCGGGGCCCGTGGTTCCGCCCACGGTCTGCCCCGCCTGTGCCAGCCCGGTGCTGGCGGATGCAGTGTTCATCTACTGCCCGAATCCCGCCTGCCCCGCCCAAGTGCGGGAGCGCCTGCGCCACTTCGCCGGGCGCAGCGCAGTGGACATTGAAGGTCTGGGCGAGGCGGTGATCGACCAGTTATGCACCGTCCGCAATCTCACCAGCCCGGCCCAATTGTTCAGCCTGACCGCCGAGGACATCGCCGGCCTGGACCGCAAAGGCGCGAAATCCGCCGCGAATCTGGTGGCGGCGCTTCAGGCTGCCAAATCACGGGGCTTGGCGAAAATCCTCACCGGCCTGGCGTTGACCCAGGTGGGAGAAAAACTCGCCGAGGATTTGGCGGGGCGCTTCGGCTCGGCCCAGGCCCTCCTGGATCTGGCGGCCCGCCATGCCGCCGGCGACCCAGAACCCCTGGCGATCCTGGATGCGATGGACGGGGTAGCCGACACCACCGCCCGGGCGGTCCTCGACCAGTTGGCGAATCCGGCGGTGCGCCAGGTGCTGGCGGATCTCGCCGCCGCCGGGGTGGACCTGACCGCCAAGCTGAAGGAGGTCCGTTCCGTGGCCGGGGTCGCGGGGAAAAAGTTCGTCCTCACCGGCACCCTGCCCACCCTGACCCGACCGGAAGCCGAGGCCCTGATCGTCGCCGCTGGCGGAACCTGCGTGGGTTCGGTGTCAGCAAAAACGAATTACGTGGTCGCCGGCGAGGATGCCGGCAGCAAACTGACCAAGGCCCAAACCCTGGGCATCACGGTGCTGGATGAGGCGGGTTTGCGGGCGCTGATGGAAGGCTAATCGAAAAACTCTTTGCCCGGGTATTGCCAACCCGTGAAGGCCGTTGCCCAACCATCGGGAAATTTAGCGATGGCTCCCACCGCCCGGCGGAAGCTGGTGGGAGCCTCCGGGGTGGCACACGAGACGATATCGACATGGTCACTGGCGATCGTGACTCGTGGGGTTTCGCCCAGGAGCTATCCAGGTGACAGATCTACCGTTCAGAACGCGGCTTGGCTCAACGCCCCGTAAGCCGCAGCATCTCGACGGGCATCCAGGCAATGACGCTTCCACATTGGACCTGGAGATTGATCTCGCCGAAGCGGAGGTCGGCATCCAGCACCTTCCCGGTCAGCAACCGTTTGCTGGGAAGCACCAGGACTTCATGTCCGACATGGGTCTGGCGGTATTCTGCCAAGCGTAGCGACTGGCGAATCTGCATGATGCCGTAACCCGCCCCGGCAATCGCGATCGTGCCAAGGACCACGAGGAGGGTCAGGGTCCAGCCGGTATGGATACGGGCCAAACGGTCAGGAATTCGGGCGATGGCCTGCACGGCCCGACGGATGCTGCTGGGCGCTTCCGGTGCCTCGAAGGGCACGGCTTCGAAACGATCACTGGCGATCTGCATGGCTGGCTCCCCCAGGCGGCGGCCCCTGGGACAACCCCGCCCGGGACCATTGTTGGGGGAGGCAGGGTACGTGAGTGCCTCCCGGGGTCCACCCGCAGACCCGGGGAAATCCCCCGGAGCATCATCCGCTTCCCAGGGACACGCACCTTTCAACCTAAATACCGCATCGGATTTTTCACGCGGAGGCGCGGAGGCGCGGAGAACACCGTTCTTTCGCGCTTAACCAATGTCATCGACGGATCACCCTCCTGGTGAACGTCGATTTCTAGTCCAACCTCTTGCCTTCTCCGCGTCTCCGCGTCTCCGCGTGAAGTCATCGCCGGA
>CANIXE010000041.1 GCA_947470885.1 Planctomycetota bacterium | reverse complement strand
TCACCGAAGCGCTGGCCGCCGAAACGGGCTTTGCCGCCCAGGGGCTGCTGGGTGATGAGGGAGTACGAACCGGTGGCGCGGGCGTGCAGCTTGTCTTCCACCAAGTGGTGGAGCTTGAGCATGTACATCACGCCGACGGTGGTCTTCTGATTCATCATGATGCCGGTGCGGCCATCATAGAGGTGGGTCTTGCCATCTTCCGGCAGGCCCGCTTCCTTCAGCATGTTCCGGACGTCTTCTTCGGTGGCGCCGTCGAACACCGGGGTGACTGCCTGGACGCCCAGGGTGAGCGCAGCCCAGCCCAGATGGGTTTCCAGGATCTGCCCCACGTTCATGCGGGAAGGCACGCCCAGGGGATTCAGGACGATGTCCACGGTCCGGCCATCGGGCAAGAAGGGCATGTCTTCTTCGGCGACGATCGTCGAGATGACACCCTTGTTACCGTGACGTCCGGCCATCTTGTCACCGACCTTGAGGGTCAGCTTGCGGGCGACGAAGACCTTGACCATTTCCAGCACGCCGGTCGGCAGATCGTCACCACGCTTGGCGTTGACGACTTCCTTCTCGCACTCGGTCTTGATCTCGTCGATCTTGGGATCGAACTCGTCGTAGATGGCCCGGGCGCGGCGGCGCTTGGAACCCACGAAGTTCAGGGCGGTGACCTGGAGCTCACGGTTGAGCTTGAGGATTTCCTCATCGCTCATGTCGCTGGAGTATTCCACGACTTCGCCGGTCTCGATGTTGACGACGGTACCGCCGGCAACTTCCCAGATCTGGTTGAACTTCTCGCGGACCAGGCTGGCCATTTGGCTCGCATACCGGTCTTCGATCAGCTTCAGACGGGCGGATTCCTCGCGCTTGTCCTTCTCGGTGAGGGCTGCCCGGCGCTGGAAGCGCTTGACGCCCACGACCACCCCGCGAATGCCGGGCTTCATCACCAGGGAGTCATCCCGCACGTCTTCGCCAGCGCGGCCGAAGATGGCGTGGAGGAGCTTCTCTTCTGGGGAGAGTTCCGACTTGTTCTTGGGGGTGACCTTGCCCACCAGGACATCGCCAGGCTTGACGATGGTACCAACGCGAACCAGGCCGCGCTCGTCGAGGTTGCGCAGGGCTTCTTCGGAGCGACCGGGGATTTCCCGGGTGAACTCTTCCTTGCCCAGCTTGGTCTCACGGATCTCGATCTTGAATTCCTCGATGTGGATCGAGGTGAAGCGATCTTCCGCGAGGAGGCGTTCGTTGACCACGATGGCGTCTTCGAAGTTGAACCCGTCGTAGGCCATGAAGGCCACGACGATGTTCTTGCCGAGGGCCAGTTCGCCATGCTTGGTGCCACCGCCGTCGGCGAGAATCTGGCCCTTGAGGACCTGCTGGCCGGCGCGGACGATGGGCACCTGATTCAAGCAGGTCCGGTCGTTAAGACCCTGGTACTTGCGCAGGGGATAGATCTTCGAACCGATGGTGATCTGCCGGGCGTCGACGCTGGAGACGACCCCATCTTCATCGGCGATGACGACCATCGACGACGACTTGGGAATCTCCAATTCCATGCCGGTGGCAACCAGGGGAGCTTCGCTGATGAGCAGCGGCACCGCCTGGCGCATCATGTTCGCACCCATGAGGGCGCGGTTGGCGTCGTCGTGCTCAAGGAAGGGGATGAGCGCGGCGGAAACGCCGATCATCTGCTTCGGCGACACGTCGACGTAGGTCACCTCACCCACGGGAACTTCGGTGAACTGACCGGCATAACGCACCTGGACGATGTCCTGGGTGATCTTGCCGTTCTTGTCCACATTCACCGTCGCCTGGGCGGTCTTCGCTTCGGCTTCTTCGTCAGCCATCAGGTAGTGAATCTCGTCGGTGATCTTGGAATCAACGACCTTGCGGTACGGCGTGGTCAGGAAGCCGTATTCGTTCACCGCCGAGTAGATCGCCAAGGAGACGATCAAACCGATGTTGGCACCTTCAGGGGTTTCAATCGGGCAGATGCGGCCGTAGTGGGACGTATGAACGTCGCGCACTTCGTAGCCGGCACGCTTGCGGTTGAGACCGCCAGGTCCAAGAGCCGACAGGCGGCGCTCGTGGGTCAGCTGACCCAGGAGGTTCGACTGGTCGACGACCTGGGAGAGTTCGCCGCGCTGAAAGAAGTTCTGAATCGCGCTGTCGACGGCCTGGTTGTTGAACAGGTTGCGGGGCGCCAAGGCGGCGGCCACGTCTTCCTGTTGCAGGTCCCGGGACAGCTTTTCCTTCACGGCCCGGCACAGCTTCAGCATCGCAGCGCGCAGTTCGTCGGAGAGCAGGTCGGCAATCGGGCGCACCCGGCGGTTGCCGAGATGGTCGATGTCGTCCAGCTCACCAGCCGTGCTGTTGGTGCGGATCAGCTGGAGCAGGTAGGTCAGGGTCTTCAGGTAATCATCGATGGTCAGGACCCGGCTCTCGCCTTCGATCTTGAGCTTGCGATTGATCCGGAAGCGACCCACGGCCCCCAGGTTGTAGCGGCTCTCATTGAGGAACCGATCCTGGAAGAATTCACGGATCTTGGCCTCGTCGGCCGGGTTGCCCGGACGCAGACGGCGGTAGATGCGCTGGAGGGCTTCCTCGTGGCTCTGAGACTCATCCTGCTGCAGGGTGTTGAGCAGGATGTCATCCGGCTTCACCGGCGTGGTGATGATCTCGACCTCAGTGATGCCCAGGTCTTTGAAGTTGTTGTAGGCGCCTTCGGTGACGGTTTCCGTGGCCTTGGCCAGGATCTCGCCGTCCTCGGGATTCACCACATCCGCTGCCAGCAGCTTGCCAACGATCTTTTCCTTGGCGCCCTTGCCGATGACTCCGACGGCCTCGGTTTCAAAGAACGCCTTGATGATCTGGTCGGTCCGGCCGTGATCCTTTGAGAGGGCCCGGAGGAAGCAGGTCGCAACGACCTTGGCGCTCTTGTCGATCTTGATCTGGAGCAGGTCCTTCGCGGTCTGCTCGATCTGGATCCACGAGCCGCGCTCGGGAATGATCCGGCAGGAGTAGACCTTCCGACCCGAAGTCGCCGCCTCGGAGCTGAAGTCAACGCCTGGGGACCGCTGAATCTGGGTGACGATGGTGCGCTCGGCACCATTGATGATGAACTCACCGCCGCCAATGCGGATCGGGAAGTAGCCGATGTGAACATCCTCTTCAAGGACTTCAGGGAGCTGGGGGCCGCTCACCCGAATCTTGATCTTGATGCCCTTCTGGTAGGTCAGCCCCAAGTCACGGCACTCATCCATGTTGTGCTGCGGCTGGGTGAACACATACCCATGATAGCCCACCACGAGCTGGTCATCGAAACCGGTCACCGGGAAGAATTCCCGGAAGATGGCTTCGAGGCCTTTCGCGTGATCCCGCTTGTCAGCGGTGATCCCCTCGTCCAGGAACTCGTCATAGCTGCGGGACTGCAGATTAACGAGACTTGGGACGGGAATGACTTCTTGAGTACGACCGAAGGACCTGATCTGCATGGGTGCGGGACCTCGCGGGCGCCATGTTAGGGGGCGTCCCGGTGCGGGGGTGACGACGGACGACAACGACGCTCAATACGATACGGGGGGCAGGGTGTACTGCCCTCCCCACTGAACACAAGCAACCCAGCCGGCCGTTTCCGGCCCGGAGGGAAGCATTCCCCCCGGGTGATCGGCAACGGTGGACCGGCTGGGCGGCCCCGAGACGCTGGGACGGATCCTCAGGCGCCTTCGATCTTGACCTCGGCGCCGGATTCCTTGACCTTCTTGGCCAGTTCGTCGGCGGCCGGCTTTTCGAGGCCTTCCTTGATGACCTTGGGAGCGCCTTCGACGAACGCCTTGGCATCGGCCAGACCGAGGCCGAGGATTTCGCGGACGACCTTAATGACGGCGATCTTGTTGGCGCCGGCACCGGTCAGGGTGACCTTGAAGGAGGTCGGGGCTTCCGGAGCGGCGGCGGCAGCGGCGGCCGGGCCAGCGACGGCGACGGCAGCGGCGGAGACGCCGAATTCCTTCTCGAGGGCGTGAACGAGGTCGGAGAGCTCGATGACGGTGAGAGCCTTAACGGTCTCGATGATCTGGGCCAGCTTGGGGGAGGCGGCGGCGTCGGACATGGGATGTTTCCTTAATGGTGCGGCCGGCCTATGGCCGATCCGCATTGGGTATTGGTGAGGGTATCAGGAACCGGCTGATCAGACCGCGGGGGCGGCTTCGGCCGGAGCAGCTTCGGCGGCAGGCGCCGGATTCTGCTTCTTCTCGATCTCGGCGATGACCCGGGCGAAGCCGACGATCGGCGCCGCGAGGACATTGACCAGCATGCCATAGAGCTGCTGCTTGGAGGGCAGTTCGCTGATCTTCTTGATGCCAGCGACGTCAAGCGTCGTGCCATCCATCAGACCGCCGCGGACGGCCAGCTTCTCTTCCTTGGCCAGATCGGATACGATCTTGGCTGCGGCCACCATGTCGGTGGCCAGGATCACACCGACTGAACCCTTGGATTTCTCCAGGAGCTTGGCGGCCTGGGCAGGCACGGCACGACGGATGATGCGGACCTTGGACACTTTGAGTTTGGCCCCGGCCTTACGCAGGTCGGAACGGAGCTTGAGGGTCTCGCCGCTCTTCAGCTTCGACGGGTCGATGAGGATGATCTGGGAGGCCTTGCCGGTGACGGCAGACACCTCGCCCAGGAGCAACTCATTGATGAGGCTCGGCATGTCAGGCCTCCTTGGCGGCGAAAGCCACCTTGATACCGGGTCCCATGGTCGAGGACACGGTGATGTTCTTGATGAACTCGCCCTTGACCGACGACGGCCGATGCTCGGCGACGTGGGTCAGGAACGCAGTGATGTTCTCGGCGATCTTCTTCTCTTCGAAGGAAGTCTTGCCAACGGACACCTGGACGTTGCCGGCGGAATCCGAGCGATATTCGATCTTGCCGCCCTTGAATTCACCGACGGCGGTGGCGATATCTTCGACCACAGTGCCGGACTTGGGCGAGGGCATCAGACCACGTGGGCCGAGGACCTTACCAAGCTTGGACACAAAACGCATCATCTTCGGGGTGGCAATGGCCACGTCGAAGTCCATGAATCCGGCAGCGATTTCTTCAACCAGGGTTTCACCCCCAGCCTTGACCGCCCCTGCAGCCATGGCCGCGTTGATTTTGTCGCCGTCATCAACGAAGGCGATCACCCGGACAACCCGGCCCGTACCGTGGGGCAGGGAGAAGTTGCCACGGAACTGCTGGTCCGCCTTCTTGGTGTCCAAGTTGAGGTGAACGGCAAGGTCCACGCTCTCGGTGAACTTGGCCTTGGCCAACTTCTTGACCCAGGCGACGCCGGAATCAACGGGCTGGGGTTTTGCAAAATCGACGCCGGCCTTCTTGGCGGCCTCGGCGGCGGCGCGATAGCGCTTGCTGCGTTGCTTCATGCGTTTGCTCCTGTGGTGCTGGCGGCCATCCTGTTGGACAGCCCCCCACGTGGAACCCATGGCGGAATGCCATGGGTTGATTGGTTACTTGATCGTGACGCCCATGCTGCGAGCGGTGCCGGCGACCGACTTCATGGCCGCTTCGATGCTCGATGCGGTCATTTCGGCGATCTTCTTCTCGGCGATGGCCTTGACCTGATCCTTGGTGATGGAGGCCACCGAGGTGAGCGGACCGGCATTGCCGGCACCCTTCTCAATGCCCGCAGCCTTACGGATCTGGGCCGAGACGGGGGGCTGCTTCAGGATGAAGCTGAAGGTCTTGTCTTTGTAGACCGAAATCACCACCGGGATGATTTCGCCCTTCAACTTCGCTGTCGCATCATTGAATTGCTTGACGAAGGCGGCGATGTTGACGCCCTTGGCGCCCAAGGCGGGACCGACCGGGGGAGCGGGGGTCGCACCGCCGCCAGGAATCACCAGATTGATGGTACCGATGATCTCTTTAGCTTTTGCCATGACGTTCTCGCTGCTTCAGTGCAGATCCGCAGGTATTGGCGGATCTTTTGGGTCTCAAGGATCAGCCCGGCTGGTGCCGAGGGCCGAAATGCGGGGCGGGGATGATACCGCCCGAGAAAAAATGCAAAGGGTTTTTGAATCCACCCGGTTTGGCTCCGATGCCAGGGCCTGGCTGAACGCCTGACCACCGATCATCAAACCACCGGTTCGACCTGCCAGACTTCGAGTTCCACCGGGGTCTGCCGGCCGAAAACCGTGATCATCACCCGGAGGAGACCCTTGGCGGCATTGATTTCGGCGATAACGCCGTCCATGCCCGCAAAGGTACCTTCCTTGACCTTCACCCGGTCTTCCAGTTTGTACGGGATCTGGACCAGCTCTTTACGCTGCTCCTCGGCCGTGGCGGCAGTGGCAATACGAATGATCCGTTCAGCCTCATCCTTGGTCAGAGGATCCGGATTGCGGGGATCAGCCCCTAGGAATCCGGTTATGCCGTCGACGTCATTGATGGTCTCGATGACATCGTTGCTGAGATCCATCTCGATGTAGATGTACCCGGGGTACAACTTACGCTCGGTGGTGACTTTCTTGCCCCGCTTGACCTCGGTGATCCGCTCGGCTGGGATCAGCATCTGGCCTACGAATCCCTCCAACTTACGGACCCGCAACTGAATGGCGATCTGCTCGCGGCAACCGTTCTCACGGCCGGACACGGCTTTAATGACGTACCAGCGCATCAGAGGATGTCTCCCAGTTTGAAGATGAGTTTCAGCAGGGTCAGGATTCCCCAATCCGCCAGGAAGATCGTCGCCGCCATGATGATGATGGTTAGGCCGATGACCAAGGTGCTTTTCCACAAAGTGTCAGGCTTAGGCCATTCGACCTTGGTCATCTCGTATTCGACATCGATCAGAAAATCCACGGCAATCTTATGGAAGCCAACGGCTACGATCGACGCAATCGCCGTCGCAGCCCCGACCACCGTAAAGAAGATCGCGAGGATCAGCTGGCGCATCCCGGCTGTTTGGTCAGCCGCAGTGCGGTAGGCCTCAAACTTCCCGTAGGCACCATGATACATCAAGTCCGCCACCACGATGGCGGACAGAATCAGGCACACGATCCGGATAACCCGGCCCTGGGGCCACTTGTACATCGGTCGCTCGTCTTGTCAGAGGGATTTCATCATGACGGAAATGGTCCGGTCGCCGGGCTGGATCCTGTTTGGGATCAGCACACGCGCCCGGACCGACACCTGCCCTCGCGCGGGCTGCGATCGTTGTGGCACGGGAGGAGGGATTTGAACCCCCGACCGGTGGATTTGGAATCCACTGCTCTACCAGCTGAGCTACCCCCGTATGGGCTGCCCCTTCACCGCAGAAGACTTTTCCAGTCTCCACGGCTCCAGAGCACTAGATTCTTACTTCCGCTTTTTCTCTTTGTGCAGCGTGTGCTTGCGCAACTTGGGGTTGTACTTCTTCAGTTCCAGCTTGGTGGACTGCTTCGAGCGGCTGGTGTAATAGTTGATGTCGCCCGTCTCCGAGCACACCAGCATCACATGTTCGCGCTTATCCTTGGCCATGATCTACTCCTGATTGCTAATGCCGGTCCGTTGACACGAAACCCCCGCCAGGGTGACCCAGCGGGGGCGTTTTGATTACGCGAGGATCTTGGTGACGACGCCCGAGCCGACGGTGTGACCGCCTTCACGGATGGCGAAGCGAAGCTTCTCTTCCATCGCAACCTTGTTGATCAAGGTGACGGTGATCTTGACGTTGTCGCCAGGCATCACGATTTCCTTGTCCTTGGGCAGTTCCACGGTGCCGGTGACGTCAGTCGTCCGGAAGTAGAACTGGGGACGGTAACCGTTCTGGAACGGGGTCTTACGACCACCTTCCTCGGACTTGAGGATGTAGACCTCAGCCTCGAACTTGGTGTGGACCGTCACCGACTTGGGCTTGACGATAACCATGCCGCGTTCAATGGCTTCCTTGTCGACGCCGCGCAGCAGCAGACCACAGTTGTCCCCGGCGATGGTGGTGTCCATCTCCTTGCGGAACATCTCGATGCCGGTGACCACGGTTTCGATGGGATCTTCCCGCAGGCCGATGACCTGGACGGGCTCACCCAGCTTGATCGAGCCGCGTTCGACACGACCAGTGGCCACGGTACCGCGACCTGAGATCGAGAACACGTCTTCCACGGGCATCAGGAAGGGCTTGTCGCCTTCACGGACGGGCTCGGGGATGAACGAGTCAAGGGCTGCCAGCAGCTCGAGAACGGGCTTGGCGTCGTCACTCTTGGCATCGGTGGCGGCCAGCGCCGCATTCGAACGGCCACGGACGATCGGGGTCGTGTCGCCGGGGAAGCCATACTTCTTGAGCAGGTCGCGGATTTCTTCTTCGACCAGCCCGAGGAGATCCGGATCGTCAACCAGGTCGACCTTGTTCAGGAAGACGACCATGTGGTTCACACCGACCTGGCGGGCCAGGAGGACGTGTTCCTTGGTCTGGGGCATCGGGCCGTCGCCGGCGGATACCACCAGGATCGCGCCGTCCATCTGAGCGGCACCGGTGATCATGTTCTTCACGAAGTCGGCGTGGCCGGGGCAGTCGACGTGGGCATAGTGCCGGTTCGGGCTGCTATACTCGACGTGGGAAGCCGCGATGGTCACGGTCTTGTTCGCGTCGCGAACGGTACCGCCCTTGGTGATTTCAGCGTACGACCGGGGCGGGGTGGCCTTCGGATCGACCAGCGAGCACACATGCACCAGGGCAGCGGTCAGGGTCGACTTGCCGTGATCGATGTGACCGATGGTGCCGACGTTCACGTGCGGCTTGTTGCGAACGAATTTCTCTTTGGCCATGATCGGCTCCGGTGATGCAGCTGCACCGGATGGATGCAGCGTAGGGTTTTGCGAAGACGCAGGGGAAAATGGAGCTACCTTTGGGATTTGAACCCAAGACCTCGTCCTTACCAAGGACGCGCTCTACCAGCTGAGCTAAGGCAGCAGAATTATCCTGCTAATGAACATCGTCTGGAGCGGGTGAAGGGAATCGAACCCTCACATACAGCTTGGAAGGCTGTCGCTCTACCATTGAGCTACACCCGCATCATGTCTTATGCGGCTGTCGCCTGCGAATTGACCACAGGTTACCCTGGAATCAATATGCAGTGGTGGGCAGGGAAGGATTCGAACCTTCGAAGGCGTAAAGCCAGCAGATTTACAGTCTGCCCCGTTTGGCCACTTCGGTACCGACCCATGAGGCGGCAGCCCAGACGAACAAGTTGTCAAAAGAACGTCGGCCTAAGCCGATTTGGAGCCACCTGCCGGATTTGAACCGGCGACCTACGGTTTACAAAACCGTAGCTCTACCAGCTGAGCTAAGGTGGCAGCACCCACAGGGCTAAGGGCCGACACCACCCCTCCGTCGTGTGGGGGCGAGAAACCTAGACACGAAGGAAGAAGTGTCAAGGGTCGCCTCTTCCTCCCCGCAGGGTCGGAGCCAACGGATCCCGACTTGTCCGATTTTTCCCCGCTGGATACCGAATCGCCATGCCCAGCCCCCTCGCCGACCGCCTGACTCTCCTGCTACGCGCCCGACACCCCTGCATCGCGATCAATTCGGATGAGGAAGATCACGTCCTCGAGGCCCTGGTGAAGGCCGCCCTGGGCTTACACCGGCCCATCGTCCGCTGGTCCACAGTCCGCGGCATCGTCGAAGGCAGCTTCAACGAAGAGACCGTACCCATCGAAGACACCCAGCATCCCGCCGGGGCCCTCCGCTGGTGGACCCGTTCCAGCCAGACTCGGATCCTGGTGATGCTGGATGTCGCCGGCCACCTGGAGGAACGGGTCACCCTCCGGGCCGCCCGGGAGGCCATCGCCCACGCCCAGGCGACCCAAAGCACGGTGGTGCTCATCGATCACGAAAATCTGCCCAATGTGATCGCCGCCGAGGCGGTGACCTGCGAAATCGGCCTGCCGGATGACCGGGAACTGTTCCACCTGGCCAAAGAAAGCCTGTTGAAATTGCGTGAACTGGAATCCGTGGCGATCAGCCTGACCCAGGCGGATTTCAGCACAATGGTGCGACATCTGCGGGGATTGCCCCGGAATCGGGCGATGCAGGTCCTGCGGGATGCAGCCATCGCCGAGGGTCGCCTGGACGCCCGGGACATTGAGCGGGTCGCGGGAATGAAGCGCCGGCTGTTGCGCGTCGG
The DNA here is from genome assembly GCA_947470885.1 of Planctomycetota bacterium. Lineage (GTDB taxonomy): Bacteria > Planctomycetota > UBA11346 > UBA11346 > UBA11346 > CAIUVD01. Next base: position 1,015 of record CANIXE010000041.1, on the reverse strand, counting down.
CGGCCTGCTTGATGCGGTGGACACGCCCCAGGGCCTGGCGGATGTGGCCGGCCTGGATCATCTGAAATCCTGGCTGGCGATGCGTCGGCCAGGCCAACCCGGCGAGGTCGCCGACCCCAACCTGGACCCGCCCCGGGGAATCCTGGTCCTGGGCATTCCCGGCACAGGCAAAAGCCTAAGCGCCAAGGCCATCGCCAATCTGTGGAACCGGCCGTTGATGCGCCTGGACGCCGGGGTGTTGTACGATCGCTACGTTGGCGAATCCGAGTCCCGCCTGCGCAGGGCCCTGGCCCAAGCCGAGGCCATGGCCCCGGTGGTCCTGTGGATCGACGAAGTGGAGAAGGCTTTCGCCTCGGCGGCGGCCCAGAGCACCGACGGCGGGCTGTCCCAGCGTCTGTTCGGCACCTTCCTGACCTGGATGCAGGAGCACCGCAGCGCAGTGTTCACCGTCGCCACCGCCAACACCATCCACGGGCTGCCCCCGGAACTGTTGCGCAAGGGCCGGTTCGATGAGATCTTTTTCGTCGATCTGCCGGAACAGGCAGCGCGGATGGAATTATGGCGGATCCACCTGACCCGCCGGGGCCAAAATCCCGCTGAGCATCCCTTGGATGAACTGGCTTCAGCGGCCGAGGGTCGTACTGGCACCGAGGTGGAACAGGCGGTGATCGCCGCCTTGTACGCCGCCCGCCAGGAAGCCGTCCCCCTCGCATCCCGGCATCTCCATGCCGCCCTGGGCGCTTCGCCGCCCCTGGCGGTTACCATGCGGGAGGCCATCGACGAAATGCGGGAGTGGGCCGTGGGGCGCTGCGTCCGGACTTAGCGGGGCTTGCGCCCCAGCCCGACAGCGCCGCTGCGCAGGTCACCGCTTCGCGGTGATCGAACTGGTGCGACCCCGGCTAGGCCGGGATGTTGCGCTACGCGCAACCAAGCCCCGTCCCCGCTCGCGCGCGCAGGCGCGCTCGGGGGATTGCTGTTCGCGGGACGCTGTCCCGCTACTCCCTGCCAAGGCCTC
>CANIXE010000040.1 GCA_947470885.1 Planctomycetota bacterium | reverse complement strand
TGGTGACCCGGATCAGTTCGGCCAGGCTGGCAACCAGGGGCTTGCTGACGATATCGGTGGAGGAGGGGGAGGATGGCGCGGCGCTCATGGCCGGGACTATTGTCCCGAGTCGGGCATGGCAATCCGCGTACGAAGACGGCCTGCCCCCCACACCAAGGATCCGCACACCAGCCCAACCTACCGATATAATTCTATGACAACCCTACCGCCAGATCAGCGCTGACGCCGACCTGGACGTCCCCCCGCCGTGAGATCTCGGATCCGGCGTTCTTCCCGGGCGGTGGCTAGGTAGGTCTCTGCGGCCTGACCCGAGGCCTGAGTGCAACTGAGCACCAGGGCGTCAATCAGCCGGCGGTCCCGATTTTCAGCATCGGCAATGGCGCTGACAATAAGAACTTGGTCCTCCGCCAATCCCGGGGCTGGACCGACGAGACCCGCTTCCCCGTCCATCAGGATTTCGCCCTTCGCCAACAAACCGTCCAGCTCTTTCCGTCGTTGCCGTCGTGCTTCCACGGGATCCACCGCCGTCCATCGTCCCGGGCCTGTACCATGGATCAAAATCGCTGCCAATGCGGTCATTTCCTTGGTGGCGGGGCGCAGGCGCAACTCCCCGGGCTGACGCTCTAAACCAGCGGCAACATCCTCAATCCAACGGGCCGTGATCCGGGATTCTTCCGAGGTGAATCCCACCTGGGTCCTGGCGCAGGCCACCAGTCCCAGGGCGATGACCCCTTGGACGACCAGGAACATCACCCTAGCCCGCCGGTTCATGGGGGTGCGATGATACCCGCCGCCGCCAGCCGGGTGGCCAGGGCGGCATGATCCGCACGGACACTGAACAGCAGGCCGGCCGAACGCCCCTGGGGGGTGTTGAACAGCAACGGTCCACCGTCCAGGGCGGTGGCATGGCCCCCCGCCGCCAGGAGCACCGCCGCCGGGGCCGCGGAATCCCATTCGTGGATCTTCCGGGTATGGGCGTACAGGTCCGCCTCCCCCTGGAGCAGGAGGAGCACCTTCACCCCCACCGAGGTGGCGGTGATCGCGGAAAATTCCGGCAACGACTCCCGGAGTTTGATCAGGGCCGGGGCGTTGCGCTCGCTAGCCGAGGCCACCAGGACGTTGGCCCGGGGCGTCTGGGGCACCAAAGGGCTGACCCCTTGGGCATCCCGGCACCAGGCCCCTGCCCCAGGGATGCCGGACAGGCAGACCCCCAGACCGGGCATGTCGAGGACGCCCAGGCGAATCACTCCGTCGATGGCCAGACCGATCTGGACCGCCCAGGAATCACCGCCCGCCACGTATTCCTTGGTTCCATCAATGGGATCGATGATCCACACCCGGCGCTTCCCCAGGCGTTCCGGGGCGTCGGCCAGCTCTTCGGACAGGATGCCATCGTCGGGGAACTGGCTGGCCAAATGATGGCGGATGATCGCATCCGCCGCCAGGTCGCCGGGGGTCACCGGCGAGCCATCCGCCTTGGCGATGCTACCGATCCCGGCCTGCATCGAGCGGGCGGTCTCGGCGGCCTCCCGGGCCGCCGCCAGGGCCACGGACAATTCGTGGGCCAGCTCGCCTGACGTGGGATTCACGCCTCGTCCTGCTTGGCCATGCGCATGACCTCTTCGGGGGTGGTGATGCCCTGGAGGGCCTTGCGCGCGCCGTCCATCGCCAGGCTGGCCATGCCGTTGGCCAGGGCCGCCTTCTTGACCTCGCTGGCGGTGGCCCGGTTGAACGCCAGGTCGCGGATCTGCTTGTTCATCACCATCAATTCGAAAATCGCCCGCCGGCCCCGGTAGCCCGAGCCCTTGCAGTTGTCACAGCCCTTGCCGTGCTTGAACTCATGATTGGCGTACTTGTGGGGATCCAGGCCGATCGCCGCCAAGTGGGTGGGATCCGGGGTGAAGGGCTCGAGGCACTTCGGGCAGTTGGCCCGGACCAGGCGCTGGGCCAGCACCGCCTGGATCGAGGTGGCGACCAGGAACGGTTGGACCCCCATGTCGATCAGACGGGTGATGGAACTGGGGGCATCGTTGGTATGCAGGGTACTGAACACCAAGTGACCGGTGAGGGACGCCTGGATGGCGATCTGGGCGGTTTCACTGTCACGGATCTCACCCACCAGGATGACATTCGGCGCCTGGCGCAGCATCGAGCGGAGGATCCGGGGGAAGGTCAGGCCAATCTTGTGGTGGACCTGGCACTGGTTGATGCCCGGGAGGTTATATTCCACCGGGTCTTCCGCGGTCATGATCTTGCGATCCACCGTGTTCAGACTGTTCAAGGTGGCGTACAGGGTGGTGGTCTTGCCGGAACCCGTGGGGCCGGTCACCAGCATGATGCCATTGGGCCGGTGGATCATCCCGTTGTAGAGCTTGAAATCCCCCGGATCGAAGCCCATGTCCTCCAGGGAGTGCTTCAGGTTCGCACTGTCGAGGATACGCATCACCACGCTTTCCCCCCACACACTGGGCAGAGTCGACACGCGCAGGTCGATGCGCTTGTCCTTCAGCTTCACCTTGATGCGCCCGTCGCCGGGCTTGCGTTTTTCCTCGATGGGGATGTCGGCCATGATCTTCAGGCGCTGGATCACCGGGCCTTGCAGGCGCTTGGGCGCCGGGTCCATGGTGAAGCAGACGCCGTCGATGCGGTAGCGGATCCGCAGGTGGTCCTGCATCGGCTCGATGTGGATATCGCTGGCCCGATTGTTGTCGGCGTTCTGGATGATCTGCTGGACGAACTTGACGATCAGGGCGTCGTCTTCTTCCTCACTGGTGTCCTGGCTGCGCACCTCAATGTCGGTGGTCATCTCCCCCAGCATCGCTTCGATCTTGTTGTCCGAGAGGCCGTAGTTGCGTTCCAGGGAGGCCAGGATCTGACGTTCGCTGGAAAGGGCGACCTCGATCTGGAATGAGGTGGTGAAACGTAGGGTGTCCACCAACTCCAGGTCCAGGGGATTGGTCATCACCACGGTCAACAGCTTGCCGGTGAGCTGGACCGGGCAGATCTTCTTCTCCTTGACCATCGCCTCGGGAATCAGCGCCCAGACCTTGGGCGGGATGTCGATGCTCTCCAGGTCGATGTAGCGCATGTCGAACTGCTCGGCCAGGCCCCGGGCGATGTGCTCCGGGGACACCGTGCCGCCTTCCACCAGGATTTCGCCGATGGGCCGTTTGTCGCCATCCATCTGCCTCTTTAAAGCGGCATTGACCTCGTTCTGGGTCGCGGCCTCCATTTCGATCAGCAACTCACCAAGGAATTTTCGCATGGGCGGCAGCTTAGAGCGATCCGCTGGCCGCCCAGCCCCCGCTCGCCCACCCCCGGGGGGGTGGGTGAGCGGGGGCTGGGCGGCCAGCGGCGGGGCGCTGCCTGTCCGGTCGTCCGGTCGTCACTGACAAAGAATCTGTACTCAACTGGACGACTGGGGCGATTGGACGACTGGGACGACCGGACCGTGGCAATCACCTTGGCATCTGCCAATCGCGCTAACGATACCACAATGCCCTTTACCCCGATCCCCGATGTCATCAACGCCCTCAAGGCCGGTAAAATGGTCGTTCTGACCGATGATGAGGACCGGGAAAACGAAGGCGACCTGGTCATGGCGGCGGAATTCGCCGATGCCAAGTCCATCGCCTTCATGGCGACCAAGGGCTGCGGCCTGATCTGCCTGGCGATGGAAGGGCAGATGCTCGACCGCCTGGGCCTGCCCCTGATGACCCGGAACAACCGCAGCCGCCTGGCCACGGCCTTCACCCTGTCCATCGAGGCCCGGGAAGGCGTCACCACCGGGATCAGCGCGGCTGATCGCGCCCGGACCATCAAAGTCGCCATCGATGCCAAGGCCCGGCCCGAGGACATCCTCTCCCCCGGCCACGTATTTCCCCTGCGGGCCCGGGATGGTGGAGTCCTGGTCAGGGCCGGCCACAGCGAAGCCTCGGTGGACCTGGCCCGCCTGGCGGGCCTGACCCCGGCGGCGGTGATTTGCGAAATCATGCGCCCGGATGGCGAGATGGCCCGCCTGCCCGACCTGATCCCCTACTGCCAGGAACACGGCTTGTTGCTGGCCACCATCGCCGACCTGATCGCCCATCGGGAATCCACCGAAACCTTTATCGAATTAGCCGCCGAGGCGGAACTCCCCACCGCCCACGGGCCATTCCGGGCCTTCGTCTTCCGCTCCCTCATCTCCGGCGACCACCACCTGGCCCTGGTCCGGGGTGAAAACATCCGCCCTGGTCAGAAGGTGGGCCATCCTGTGCTGGTCCGGGTTCAGAAGGAATCGCCCCTCCACGAACTCGGCCTATTGCCCGGGGGGGTGGATGCCCAGCGCTGCCTGGGGGCCATCGCCACCGCCGGCGAGGGGGTGTTCCTGAGCATGCGCGACACCAACGGCCGGGCCTTGCCGGAACAGTTGATCCGCCTGGGGGGCCACGACCACCGGAACCGGCCGGCCTCGGAACCAGCGATGGACCCCCGGGACTACGGCATCGGGGCCCAGATCCTCCACCTGTTGGGGGTGCGCCAAATGCGTCTGCTAACCCATGGAGATCGGCATCTGAGCGCGTTGTCCGGACATGGGCTGGAAGTGGTGGAGCGGATCAGGCCATAATGGGGAAACCTGCGTCTAAAGCAGACCCAGGATGACAGGCCGATCGAAACCCGCCTGGAGTTGCGATAATCCCCCTGGGAGCGCCGAGCACCGGCTCGGCGCTCCCAGGGCGTCCACCGTGGTTCGGGAGGTGTTTGAACAAGGCGTTTCGCACCTCAATTCGCAATTCTCCACCTTCTCGGGGAACTCGTTGTCGGCTGAAGCCTCTAGGATTCCCAATCCTGGGGCTGTTTTAGACGCAGAATGGGGAAATGCTCGAATGCTCGAATGCTCGAATGACTGGATGATCGGATGGTTATTCGGACGGCTCGATGATTGAATAACCGGGCGGCTGGAGGTGGAACCGGGCTTGGATGGTCAGGAAAGCAGCAGATGCTCCGGTCTCCTCGCTTCACCTTTCCCGTCCGGACCTTGCCATGCGCCACTTATCTTTGTGTTCCTCCCTTTTACTGCTTGGGATCACCGGCCTGGCCCAGGCGGCGGACCCTGTCGTCCCCAACAAAGGCGCCCTGGTCTATGCCCGGCCAGGGTCTTGTGTGACTTGCCACCAGGCGAATGGCGCCGGCCTGCAGGGCGTGTTTCCGCCTCTGGCGGGCAGCGAATGGCTCAACCGTGATTCCTCAGTGCTGATCAAGATCGTGCTCCATGGCCTCCAGGGGCCGATCGCTGTCCGGGGCCAGAACTACACCACGGCGATGCCGGGCATGGCCACCAGCCTGAAAGATGACGAAATCGCAGATGTCCTGAATTTCGTCCAGACCACCTGGGGCAAGGTCGGGGAACCGGTCACCGCCGCTGCCGTTGCCAAAATTCGGGCCGCGGAAGCCTCCAGGACCACCATGTGGACCGGCAAGGAATTGCGTCCGTAAACCTTTTTTCCGAGGGGTTGCCCATGCGCCTGACCCGCCACGCCTTCACCCTCATCGAACTACTGGTGGTGGTGGCCATCATCGCCATCCTTGCGGGTATCAGCCTGGCGGTGATTCCCATGGTCCGGCACCAGGCCAAAGATACCAAATGCAACAGCAACCTCCATCAAGTGGGGCTGGCCCTGGCCGTGTACCAGCAAGACAATGAGGGCGGCTTCCCCTACAATCTGAATAACATCAAAGGGCCCGATGGAGTCCTGGGCGAAGGAGCCGACGCGGTGTTGCTTTGTCCCCACGACGAGTCAAAGGGCCAGAGCTCGTCCTTCAACCGCCCTCCTAGTTGGGGCGACCTGTCGGAGCTGTTCACTCCGGGGTGCAGCTACCTGTTCGAGGCCAGTTCCCACCTACTGACGGACGAGGAAAAAGGCTGGACCTTTGCTGACGGCACGACCTGGGGCTCCCAGGGTGACACCTGGGCCAAGGCCAAGCAGTACCAGCTGAATTTTGGCAACAGCCCCTCCCCCTCCGCCTTCCCCGCCTCTGCCTTCCCCCTGGTGCGCTGTTTCTGGCATCGGACCTGGGGAGACGACGACCACCGGGCAGCCAGCCCCAAGGTCCTGAATCTGGCCTGGGATCTCAGCATCTATTGGAGCATCCCGTTCTGGGAGCACCAGGCGAACCCAAGTATCCCCATGCCCTGACGCCGACCGAATCGGGATAACCGCTGACGAAAAACCCCGCCGAGGAATTCCTCGGCGGGGTTTTTGCTTCTCCAGGGCGGGATCCGCGATCCCGCCCTGCCAGGCTCAAATCTGATGCACTTTGAGGGTATTGGCGCCGTACTTGGACACGCCGTAGAGCACCACCACGGTGTCGCCGTCGTGGAAGATGCCGTTACGCACGCATTCCTCGATGCCGACTTCCAGCTGATCGTTCACGTCTTCCTTGAACGGGACCATCAGGGGCACGATGCCCCAGAACAGGCTCAGGCGGCGCCAGGTGGGTTCGTCATAGCACAGGGCGACCAGTGGGGTGTTGCCCCGGTGCTTCGACAGCAGGAGGGCCTTTTCCGTGTTATGGCTGAACACCATCACGCCGCTGGCGATGAGCTGGCGGGAGAGCAGGTCCGCCGCGCCGGAGATGGCCAGGGCGTAGGGGTCGAACAGACCGGACTTGGCCGACAGGGCCGCCCCCGGCATGTACGGGCTCTTTTCCGCTTCGATGGCGATCCGCATCATTTCCGATACGGCTTCCACCGGGTATTTGCCGCTGGCGGTTTCGCCGGAGAGCATGATTGCGTCGGTGCCGTCGAAGATCGCGTTGGCGACGTCGCTGGTTTCCGCGCGGGTCGGGATCGGGGCTTCGATCATCGACTCCAACATCTGGGTGGCGGTGATCACCAGGCGACCAGCCTGGTTGGCCTTGCGGATCAGTTCCTTCTGCACAACCGGCAGGCGCTGGGTGCTGATTTCGATGCCCAGGTCACCACGGGCGACCATGATGCCTTCGGTTTCGGCCAGGATTTCGTCGATGTTCTCGACGGCTTCCGGCTTCTCGATCTTGGCGATCACCGGGATCAGGCGGCCGGTCTCGGCAATCCGGTTCTTGACGTTGCGGACGTCCCGGGCGGTGCGGACGAAGCTGAGGGCGATGTAGTCAACTTCGTTGGCAATGGCCCAGTTCAGGTCAGCCTTGTCCTTGTCGGACAGGGAGGGGGCGCTGACTTTGACGCCGGGCAGGTTGATACCCTTGTTGTTCTTCAGCAGGCCGCCAACGATGACCTTACAGTGGATGTCGTCGCCATCGACGCTTTCCACTAACAGGCGCATCTTGCCGTCATCCACCAGCAGCACGTTGCCGGGGATCACGTCCTTGGCCAGACCGTCGTAGGTGGTGCCGACCCGGTCGGCGGTGCCATTCGGGCATTCGGCGACGGTGATCACCGTCTTGGCGCCCACCTTCCATTCCACCGGGGTGCCGCCGACCAAGCGGCCGGTGCGGATCTTGGGACCCTGGAGGTCGGCGAGGATGGCGATGGGGCGCTCCATCTCTTTCGACAGCTTGCGCAGGGTCTGGAGGCGGCGCAGGTGGTCGGCGTGGTCGCCGTGGCTCATGTTCAGGCGGGCGACGTTCATCCCAGCGTGGAACATGTCCCGGAGGACGTCCTCGCTTTCCGTGGCCGGGCCCATGGTGGCGACGACCTTGGTCATCTTCCGGGCCCGCTTCGTCCGGGTGCCCTTGTCGGGCGCGGCGGCGACGGCGGTCTGGCCGGGGATCAGGGTGGGATTCAGGAAGCGGCTCGTGGCGGATTCGGGCATGGGGGGTAACCTCAGGAGCGCGGAAGTCTAGAAATGGGGATCGAGATGCCAGTGTCGGCCCTTAGTTTAGCCATGTTACGGCAAAAATCAGCAAAATTCGCTTGCAATTGCCCAACCTATCGACCTTCGGCGCTGCCGGTATTCCAGAATGTTCCCCCACAATTCCAAGATCCCAGAGTCATATTGAGCCCAAAACAGCCCCGCCGGAGTCCGCCGGACAGGCTTTCTGGCGGGCCCGCGGGGGCGTTGGCGTTGCCACATCCGGCCCCAGGATACCGACCCCTCCGGTCGCCCCCCACCCGATGCTCCTGCTTCACCCTCTACTGCTTTGGAGCCTGGCCGCCGTGGCGGTCCCGGTGGCGATCCATTTGCTCCTGCGCCAACGGCCCCGGCCCCGGCCCTGGGCGGCGATGCGCTGGTTGCTGGCGGCCAAGACCGCCGCCAGCCGGCAGTGGAAGCTGACCAACCTGCTCCTGCTGTTACTGCGTTGCCTGGTCTTAGCCCTGATCGCCCTGGCCGTGGCCCGCCCGGCCCTGGGCCTGCTCGGTGGTGGCCGGCTGGTCCTGGTAGTGGACCGCAGCGCCGGTCTGGGCACCCGCCACGATGGCCCCGGCCCCCTGCCCGCCGCCCTGGGGGCCTTATCTGGTCGACTTGAGGGCTGGGCCTCGGTGGCGGTGGTGGCGGTGGATCTGGATAGCGAGGTTCTGGCGGATGGCACCCCCGCCACCGCCCGCACCGCCCTGGAACGCCTGTCGGCAAGCGTGCGCCCCGGAGGCCTGTCCCAAGCCACCCGGGGTCCGGCCCTGGAACGTCTGCTCGCGGTCCTGGGGGATGGCCCTGAAGTCCTGCTGGTCTCTGATTTCCAGCAGGATGACGGCACTGCCCTGGCGGCAGCCCTGGGGCCCAAGGTCCGATCGGTCACCCGCTGGTCCATCGCCCAGCCCCAGGCCAATCCCACCATCGCCGGCGCCCCCAGATCCGTCGACCTGCTCAACGACCAGGGCGGAGTCCTGGCGGTGCCGGTGATCGGCCGAATCGCCGGCGCCCAGGTGGCGGTGGACGACGGTCCCCTGCTGACGACCCCGAAACCGGCCGCGGACCGGATCATCGCCCCGCTGCCCGCCCTGCCCGCCGGCAACCACCGGGCCACGGTGCGGATCAGCGAGGGCGGACTGTTGTGGGACGACACCCTGGAATGGCCCCTCACCGTCCGCGGACCGGTGGCCGCCCTGCTGGTGGAGAATACCCCCAGCGCCGACTACCTGGCCGCCGCCCTGGGCGCCGATGCCGCCGCCACCTCGGTGCGCCGGGTGACCGGCCCGGGCCTTGCCGCGGAAGGTCTGCCGGACGGCGGCTTGGTGGCCCTGCGCTCGCTGCCCAGCGCCGCCGATGCCGCCCGACTGGCCGCCTGGGTCCGCCATGGTGGCGCCTTGTGGGGCGAAGCCGCCCTGCTGCGCCAGGAGCCCGTCCTGGCGGAACTCATCGCCGACCTTACGGCCCGACCCCCGGTGTCCGGCGGAGCCTTCGCCAGCGGAGATCCTGATTTTGACGCCAGCCTGGGCCTGGGCGGCCGGGATCGCACCCCCGGCGCCAACCTGCCCGACCGGGCCCAGATCTGGCTGCGGGCCGGCGGCGCCCCCCTGGTGGCCGCCCTGCCGGTGGAACGGGGCTGCGTGGTCGTGGAATTGTGCCCCCTGGCCGCGGATACCGCCTGGCAGGCCCGGGGCGCAACTCCCGCCTGGACCGTCCGGGCGATGCGCCAGGCCAGCGCCTGGGCCCATGCCGTGCCCACCTGGATCGGCGGCGCCCCCGCCCCCGAGGACGCCGAGCTGAGCCGGGCCGGAGAACACCTGCGCACCAGATCCGGCCAGCCCCTCCTCGCCGGACCGGGTTTATGGCAACGGACTTCCGGGCCCGTCGTAGTCCTGGCCGATCCCGCTGAAAGCCGCCTGGACCGGCCCAGCCCCCCGGGCGTGACCAGCGACCTGGCCAACGCCCTCCCCGAGCGCAGCGGTCGCGACCTGGGCCTGGTGTTAATGCTGGCCGCCCTCGTCGTCCTCCTGATCGAAGGCGCCGTGGCGGCGTGGGCCGGGAGGCGTTATGGCGGATAAACGTGAATGCTCGAATGCCGCGGGTCGGAGCTTTGGACATGGACCCAGTGAACAGGCCCAAAACCCGGACCCGCGGCTCAATCATTCGAGCATTCGAGCATTCGAGCATTCATCATTTCTCTTGGGTGGCGACCTGATCTTCACCCACCTGCCCTATCCCTGGCTGGTGCCGGTGGTCCTGGCTCTGGCTGGCTTGGCGGCGTGGTGGGGCTGGCGCAATTACGGGCCCCGGCCACCGGGGTTCGCCGGCACCTGCGCCCGCCTGGGGCGGTGCGCTGCCCTGGCCCTCCTCGTCCTCGCCTGTGCCGGCCCCACCTGGCGCACCGCCAGCGTCAATACCACTCCGGCCCAGGTCACCGTCGCCGTCGACCGCTCCGCCTCCATGGCCCTGGTGGACCAGGGCAAACCCCGGATCGCCAGTGCCGGCGCCCTGGCCGAAGCCTTGGGCAAGCGCCTGCACCCCGGCGAAGCCGACCTGGACTGGCGGGGCATCGCCGGCCCCGAGGCCATCCGCGATCCGCTGCACCTCGGGGCTGCTCCGGTCAGCGACGCCAACGGCGGCGAAAGCCCCCTGGCGGATGACCTGGCCCGGCTGGCCGCCAACCACCGGCCCGACCGATTGATCGTGGTCACCGACGGCCGGGTCACCGGCGGCGGCACCCTGGCCGCCCTGGGCACCACCTGGCGGGGCCGGGACCTGCCGGTGGATGTCCTGGTGGTGGGCAGCGACACCGCGCCCCCGGACCTACGGATCGACGAACTGCGTCTGAACCATGAAGTCGCCCTGGGGGAACGGGAACCGGTGGTGGTCCGCCTCGCCGGCCGGGGCCTCACCGGGCCAATCCAGGTGAAACTCAAGATCGGTGACGAACCGCCGGTGACCGCCGTGGTGGACGGGGACCAAGCCGCCGCCGAGCTGACCTTCCGCACCGCCGGCCGGGCGGTGGTCACAGTGACCGCCACCGCCCCCGGCCCCAGCGGACAGCTAACCGCCCAGGACAGCCAGACGGTGCTGGTGCGGGAACGTAAGCTCACCGTGCTGTACCTGGAACACCGCCCCCGCTACGAGGCCCGCTACCTGCGGGAGGCCTTCCGCCGGGATCGCACGGTGACCCTCCACAGTTACTTGGCCGAGGGCCGCTGGCGGCGCTGGGGCGATGGCCCCGACCGCCTGCCCCTGACCCCGGCGGAACTCCAGGGCTACGACGCCCTGATCCTCGGCGACCTGGGCCCGGACGCCCTGAAGGACAGCGACCTGGCGGCCATCGACGGGGCAGTGCGCCGGGGCGGTCTGGGCCTGGTGGTGATTCCCGGGGAAACCGGCGCCACCGCGGGCTTCGCCGGCACCCGCCTGGGCGAACTGCTCCCCAGCGAGCTGGCGGATCCGCCGTCGTTGGCCCGGGGCTATGCCGGCGCCCCCCTGCGCCTGAATCCCAGCGCCGCCGCCCGCCGCCTGGGGCTGTTCCAGACCGGCGCCGGCGAGGCGGATAAAACCTCCGGC
>CANIXE010000039.1 GCA_947470885.1 Planctomycetota bacterium | reverse complement strand
GGGCAAGTCCCAGGAAAACGCGGTGATCAGGGTGGTGGCGATGATGACGATGGCCCCGGGCACCCACATGGACGCCTGGTGGTAGAACTGCATCACCGTCGCCAGGGGCGAGCCGAACAAGTAGCTGAAAATCTCGCCGCTGGCGTGGTTACCGTGGAAGCGCAGGCACAGGTGGTTGACGTGGCGGAAAAACTGGGCGCGCAGGGCGAAAATCGTCTGTTCCCGGACCCAAGTGAACACCCGATAGCCCAGGTGCCAAACCAGCATCCGACCAAAAATCGTCGCCAGCAGGTAGGCCCCGCCCAACAGCGCCAGACGCTGCCAGCGTTCCTCGGTGGCCAACCCCGGGGCGGTCAGCACATCGTCGATGAGCCACTTGGGGGCCAGGGCCTGCAACGCGGTGCTGATGCCGTGGAGGGCATTCAGGCCGATGGCCAGGGCCAGGTGCCAGCGGTAGGGCTTCAACAGCGGCCAGACCACCGTGCGCAGGGAGGACGGCCCAGCTGGCGGCGTGGCGCTCACCCCAGCAAGCGATCCCAGACCGTTTCCAGGTCGGCCTGGCGGGTCTGCCATTCCCTGGTGGTCGCGGCCAGATCAGCCTGAAGCCGATCCAGGCCCAGGTTGCCCGTGGAGCCGGCGTGGGTCCGGCCCTTCACCACCGCGTCATGGTCCGGGGTGCCCAGGGCCGCGAGATCGCGCCCGACCTGGACATAGGCCTCCCGGAAGGGCATGCCCTGCTGGACCAAGCGGTAGGCCTCGTCGGTGGCGTAGATGTCGGGGGTGAGGGCGGCGAGGATTTTCTCGCGGACGGGTTCCAGGGTGGGCACGGCGGCCCCGACCACGGCGACGGCCTGGCGGGCCAGGTCCAGGCCCTGGATGCACAGGGCTTTGGTATCTTGCAGATCCCGGGAATAACCGCTGTGGAGGCCGATGGTGGTGGCGTACAGGCCCGTGCGCAGGCCCAAGAATCGGGCGGTCCGGCCCCGCAGCAGCTCGAACAGGTCCAGATTTTTCTTCTGGGGCATGATCGACGAACCGGTGGTGAAGCCCTTGCCGATGCGGAAGAAACCGCACTCCTGGCTGGTGAAGAACACCAGGTCGGCGGCCAAGCGGGACAAGTCCAGGACCACCGCGCCAGCGGCGTCGATGACCACGGTTTCCACCTTGCCCCGGCCGTTCTGGTCAGCCAGGGAGATGCCGCCGAAGCGGGCGAAGCCCAGCAGTTTTGCGGTGTATTCCCGGTCCAGGGGCAGGCCCACGCCGTAGCTGGCGCCGGAGCCCAACGGACTGCGGTCGCACAGGGTCCAGGCGGCCTGGAATAGGGCCAGGTCCTCCAACAGAGCCTGGGCGTGGGCGCCGAAGAACATCCCCACGCTTTGGGGCATCGCCCGCTGCAGGTGGGTGTAGCCCGGCAGGGGATGGAATTCGTAGTGCTGGGCGGCGGTGGCCAGGGCGGTGGCGGCGGCCAGGGTTTCCCCGGCGAAGCGGGCGACACTGTGCTTTTGCCACAGACGAATGGCGGTGAGGACCTGATCGTTGCGGCTGCGCCCGGTGTGGAGGCGCTTGGCCGGTTCCCCCAGGCGCTGGGTCAGCAGGGCCTCCACCTTGCTGTGGACGTCCTCATCGGCGGCTTCCACGGTCCATTCCCCCGCCAGGTAGCCCCGGTGGAGATCCTTCAGCCCGGCGTCCAAAGCGGCGGCAGCATCCGGGGCCAGCAGTCCGGCTTTCGCCAAGCCCTTGGCGTGGGCGATTGATCCCAGGATGTCGTAGGGCGCCAGCACCCGGTCGTTGAGATGGTCGTCGCCGACAGTGAAGGCATGGACCAGACTGTTGGTCTCGTCGCCGCCCTTGCTCCAGATCGCCATGGTGGGTTCCTCGGGCGGGGAGGATGGGCCACAGACCGGGTCGGCAATCACGGGTTCCCCAACACTTCGCCCGTTAGACCTGTAGGCCGGGATTGCTCCCGGGCCACCTGCCCGATCATGCCACCCCCCATGACCGCCCGCCTCGGCATCCTGCTTTCCGGTTCCGGGACCACCTACGCCGCCGTGGCCGAAGCCATCGCCGCCAACCGCTTGGCCGCGGAGATTGCCGTGGTGGTCGCCTCCAAGCCCGGGATCGGAGGGATCGCCCGGGCCCAGGCCAACGGCCACCCGGTGGTGGTCGCCGCTGATCCCGATGCGGTGACCGCCGCCTTGACCGACCATGGGGCCGAATGGGTGGCGATGTGCGGTTGGCTGAAATCCTGGGATCCACCGGCCCGATTCGCCGGGCGCACCGTGAACGTCCATCCCGCCCTGCTGCCGGCCTTTGGCGGCAAAGGGATGTATGGCCGACACGTCCATGCGGCGGTCATTGCCCGGGGCTGCACCCTGAGCGGTTGCACCATCCATTTGGTGGCGGGCCATTACGACAGCGGCCCGATCCTCGCCCAACAGGCGGTGCCGGTGGCCGCCGACGACACCGCCGAAACCCTACAAACCCGCGTCCAGGCCGCTGAACGCTCCCTGTATCCCCAGGTCCTCGCGGACCTGATCACCGGCCGACTGCGGCCCCGGAATAGCCCATGACCCTCGTCCTCGATCCCGCCGCTCTTGAAGGCCTGTTGCCCCATCGTGGGCCCAACATGCTGCCCGATGTGGTGGAAGTCACCGGCAAGTGCGCCCTCAGCCGGACCCGGATCCCCGTGGGCGACGTCCGCGGACGTGAGATTTTCGGCCGGAAGACCGCCGATGGCCTGTTCTGGAACGAACCCTTCCTCGCGGAACTGATGGCCCTCACCGGCATTCCCCTGCTCACGGAAGGCCTGGCGGCGAAGAATCAGGTCGCGGTGTTCAGCATGATATCCAAGCTGATCTTCCACCGCCCGGCGCCCCTGGGGGCGATGATCACCGGTCACGCCGAAGTCACCCGGGAACGTTCAGGCTTCACCACCTTCCTGACCCGGGCCGAAGTGGACGGACTGCCCCTGCTGGAAGCGGAAGTCATGTCCGGCGCGGCGACCATGGCCGAAATTTCCAACTTCCCGGTGCGCCCGTTCCCCACCGTCCCCACGGGCACCCCCGCCCTGGCAATGTCGGGCAAGCCCGCCCCCCTGCGTTTCGCCGATGCGGTGGTGAAAGTGGACGGCAGCACGGTGATCGTGGCCTACACCTATCCCACCGACCATCCCTTCGTTCCCGGCCATTTCCCCGGCGCCCCCCTGATGATGGGCGTGACCCAGTGGTCCGCGGTGGCAGATGCAGCCTGGCTGGCGGCCAAGGCCCTGGGCCGCACCGGCAAGGTGGTGGTCAGCGGCGGGATCAACCGCCCGGACGGCAGCCCGGTGATGGATGTGCGGGACCTGGAAATCGCCGTGGACGACGCCGGTCCGGCGATCCTCACCACCAAGCGGATCGCCTTCCGGGAGGCCGTCCGCCCCGGGGACGGCCTGCTGATCACCGTCACGCTCCAAGGCTGATGAGCGCACGCCGTGGACCACCAGGACAACCATCCGAGTGATGAAGTGCTGGTGAGTTTCTGCCAGAAGGGCGATTTTTCGTCCTTCGAAATCATCTACAAACGCTACCAGCGGCCGATCCTGGCCTACATCTTCCAGCTGACCCGGGACTATGAAGCCTCGGCGTGCATCGCCCAGGACGTATTCCTCAAAGTCTTCGAGCGCGTCGATCGCTTCGACACCAACCGCCGGTTCAGCACCTGGTTCTACACCATCGCCCGCAACGCCAGCCTGGACTGGATCGACCACCGGAAACGCACCGGGGCGGTGCGCCTGAGCATCCAGGATGACGAAAATGCGCCCGAGATGGAACCGACGGCCCCCGCTGAAGCCATCGACGCCTTCCTGGCCCGTCAGGAAAGCACCGTCCTGCTGGCCAAGGCCCTGGCGGAACTGCCGTCGGTCCACCGGGAGGTCATCGAACTGGTGGTCTTCCAGAGCCGCAGTTACGAAGAAGCGGCGGAGATCATCGGCGGCGGCACCAGCCTGGGCACCCTGCGTTCCCGGATGTTCCACGCCCTGAAACGCCTGCGCACCGCCCTAGAAGCCATTGGCGGGGCCAACGGCGAACACCTGCTATGATCCGGGACGCTGCATGGGATTTTTCACGCGGAGGCGCGGAGGCGCGGAGAACACTTTTTTTCCGCCCTGAACCAATGTTATTGACGGATCATCAACCTGGTGAACGTCATTTTTGGGTTCAACCGCTTGCCTTCTCCGCGTCTCCGCGCCTCCGCGTGAATCCATGGCCGGGTTTAGAATGATCCGGGACCTGGCGGCGGTGCTGTGGATCGGCGGTGGATTTCTGCTGCTCGCCAGCCTGCCCTTCGCCCTCCATGGTCGGGCCCGCACCGTCCGGGATCCGGCCCTGGCGGCGGCCAACGACCTGGGTTCGATCCAACTGGGGGAACGGCGGGCGGCCATTGAGGCCCGCTACCACTTCGTATTCCGCCGGCCCGACGGCGCTGAGGTGTTCCACCATCCCGCCTGCCCGGTGATCCGCGTCGACCTGCGGTTTTCCGGCACCCCGAAGAAACCCGGGGATGACGACCAGGTGATCGCCGTTTCCACACCCTACCTCTCCAGCCATTCCCAACCCCGCCAGTCCCCACCATGACCCTCGCCGCCTACGCCGCCCTCACCGATCCCGTCGACCTGATCGACGCCGCCTTGAAGGATTTCGGCGCTGATGCGGCGATCAGCTTCAGCGGTGCAGAAGATGTGCTGCTGATCGAATACGCGGCCCAGACCAAGCGTCCGTTCCGGGTATTCAGCCTGGACACCGGCCGGCTGCATCCCGAGACCTACCGGTTTTTCCAGGTCGTCGAAGATCGCTACCACCTGCACATCGAATACTGCATTCCCGACGCCGCCCAGCTGACCGCCCTGGTCCGGGCCAAGGGCCTGTTCAGTTTCTATCAGGACGGCCACAAGGAGTGCTGCGACATCCGCAAGGTGAATCCCCTGCGCCAGCAGCTTTCAGGCCTGCGGGCCTGGCTCACCGGCCAACGCCGGGACCAGAGTCCTACCCGCGGCAATGTTCCCCGGGTCCAGGTGGATCCGGTGTTCAAGGGTCTGGGCGGCGGCGACCTGATGAAGTTCAATCCCCTGGCGGAAACCAGTTCCGCGGACGTCTGGCTAGCCATCCGCGCCTTGGGGGTGCCGTTCAATCCCCTCCACGAACGGGGCTTCGTCTCCATCGGCTGCGAGCCCTGCACCAAGGCGATCCTGCCCGGCCAGCACGAGCGGGAGGGCCGCTGGTGGTGGGAAGAAGGCACCAAGAAAGAGTGCGGGCTCCACGCGGGAAATCTGAAGTAGGTCCCGGGATTAGGATCTACCCACCGGCGCCGGCACAACGGGGGCTGCCGGTCCGGTCTGCTCGGCACTGAGGAGCAGCCAGGCGCCTTCGGCATGGGAAACGGGTTCCTGCCGGACGGCATCTGGAGTCACGATGAGATCCTGGGTCGGTCCCGGCGGAACCAGCAGGACCTCACCTGGGCGCAGGCGGATGCCCTCTGCCCCCAGCGGAAGGGATCGGGTCTCACGAATCCTCGGTTCTTCCCAATTCAGATTTTCCGTCGTGTTCCCGGGCCCCGTGTAGCTGAACTGGCGAGGCGTCATGCTCTGCAGGCTTCGCTCCAGACTGAACAGGTTCTCCAGGAGGACGTCGTCCCTGTCTGCCTTACAGGTCACGTCCAGTTGATTGCCATAATCCATGGTCTCGGTGCACGGTTCCACCACATCATTCCGCCGTCGATGCCCTGCGATGAAGGCCAGCTCGTTCACTATTTCAATGGAACCGGACTGCCCTGAAAGAAGAAGAATTTTAGGCTCGGCAAGCCGCTCGCATCCGCGTTCCTGGGCAAGTTCGGACAACATCCGGCCGCCCGCAACCCGGTCCAAGACCCGGATCCGATCTGCCGGCCAGGGGCAGGGCGAGGTCCAGCGGACCAACCGGGCATTGACGGCGATCTGCTGGTTCTTGTCGGCGGTTTTGCCATCCGCTTCCCGAAGGGGCAGCCGAGGCTTGGCCAACACCACCGACAATGCTTTTCGAACCAGCCACGGCGAACTGGCGGATTCCGTCCCCGCCGGAGACTCCCCCCGGGCAGACCAGATAACACCACCCACCATCACCGCTCCAACGGTTGCCAACGCCGGTCCCCACCGGCGGAACAACGACTTCACCGGCCAGGCATCGAGGCCCGGACGTCCCTGGAATGAAGGCGCAGGCGCGACGGAACCCATCTGGGAGGATGGCAGTCCGTCCAGGCACTCCACAGCCCCCAGGGATTCACCCCGGACCAGGACCAGTCCCAGGAGGAGCAACCCCTGGCGCAGCCGCCGCAATCCCCGCCAGGCCCGTACCCGGGCGGTCAGGGCCGTGCAACCCTGGGCCACGCCGATGGCCTGGTAATCCAGGTCTTCGTGGTAACGCAGCACCACCGCCTGGCGCTGGGGTAGGGGCAGTTGCTCGAGACAGACACTGATAACCTCTTGGAGATCCTTGGCTTCCAGGACCTCCAGGGGATCCCGGGCCGGGGTCGGACGGGACATCGCCGCCCGGTGCCAATGCTGGGCATTCCGCTGGCTCCGGCGGAGATTCAGGGCCGTGCGCAACGCCACCTGGCGCAACCAGGCCCGGGCATCCCCATCCCCGTCCGTGGTGCGTGGCACGAAGGCCCACCCGCCCCGAAGCAGACCCACCCAGGCCTCCTGCACGGCCTCCTCCGCCAGATCCCCATCCCGGAGGATCCGGGTCAGCCAGGCACGGAGGGCGGGGGATTCCACTTCCGCCAGGGCCGCGATGGCGGAGGGATCCGTCGCCGCCTGGACCAGGAGGGACGCGGTTGGGGAGGTTGGAGCGATGGCGGTCAACGTATTCATATCCCAGGAACACCGCCCAAGGGGTGGTTGTTACCAAATTTGGAACATTGGCGTCACCGACAAGTTAATCCCCTGGTGGCGAAGACCAAGAGGTTCCGCCAACAGCCGGTCAGGACACCACCGAAGTCGGCACCTGAAGTCGTTGAACCACCGCAGACAGACCGCCCAGCAATCGCACATCCCGCATCACGCCCCAGGCCGTGGCAAACGAGGCATAGGTCCGGCGGGCCAATTCGGCAGCCGTCACCTCCGGGTGCACTTCCAGACAGGCCAGGCAATCCGCGCGGTACCCAGGCCCCACCAGAATCCGCCAGCGGAAGGCGTGGTGACGACGGGCGATCTCATGGGCGGCTTCCACATCCCCCGGGCGATCCCGGAGGGTGCCATTGGGCACCCGCAGGACCGTCCCCTGGAATCGGGGATCCTCGCCGTTGCGGGCGAGGTGGAATGCCGTGCCCACGGGCAACAGATCCACCGGGTCCACCGGGGTGGTCCGTAGGCGTTTCCAACGCTGATCCCTAGCCCAGTCCTGGGCCCGGGAGCACCAGAACGCCTGGATCCGCGGGCTCGGCTCGGCACGCAGGCAACGGATGATGCGATCGGCATTGACCCAGGGCCGGTACCGCTCCAACCAGGCCGTCACCAACCCCAGGAGGCGCAAATCCCCGGCCTCCATCCCCTCCCGGACCGCCGCCAACAGGGCGTCCTCGATGTTGGCCTCCGCTTCCGGTTCGACCCCAAGGGCCATGCCCAGCCCCGCCAACCGGGCCGGAACCGAGACGATGTCGCCGGTCAACGGCGAGATGGTGCGTTTATAGCCCATGGCCACACCGTCTGGCCAGATCAGCCAGCACCGCGTCGACATGAGCCTGCCAGTGGGGATTCATGTCCTGGTCGGCCAACCAGGGTCGAAGCGCGATCAGATCGTCCGCTGTCGGCCCCATCGCCCGGCAATCGGCCAGATCCGTGCCCCGATCGCAGAGCGCCCATAACTTGGTCGCCAAGAGATCCCGATGGCCCAAGGTCCGCAGGGTCAGCGCCTGACCCGTGAACAACACGTCGACCCGATCCCGCCACCCCACGGGCAATACCTGGACCAAGGATGAGGGTCCGTGGTTCAGCCAGTCGACCGCCAGGGGATGTCCAGCCGCGGAGCGAACCGCCGCAAATCTCCGGGCGTGATCCGCCAAGGCGACATCGACCAACGGTTCCAGAACATCGCAATCCCGGGTTGGGCGATCAATCACTCCCAAGAGAGCCAAGGCCGCGCCGCCGATGATCACCAAATCGGCCCGGATGCCGTGGCTGGCGAGAAACCGATCAAAGGCCTCCAGGGTGTCGCGGGGGTGCATGGTATCAATCTATCCGATACTCATTGACGGGGAATAGCTGATCCTGCCCAGGACGACCTGGGCCTGTGCGCCCACCACCTCGCCCAATTCATCCTCGCCAGAATGCCTCTAGTCGACCTAACCCTGATCCTCGGCAACTCCGCTGGAGTAGCCTGGTTAGGAGCTGGAATCCCTGCCGCCCTACCCTGGATGATCGGAGCCGCCGTACAGACCGCCCTGCAACTGGCCAACGGGGCCAGGGTCCGCCGCCACCGCACCAGCGGCGTCCTGATGGGTGGGGCGGTGGCCAGCGCCGGCGGGACGCCACTGGCCCACACCCTGGCGGTTACATGCGACCAACCATTCTCCGTTTCCGCTACGCGTAATAAATACGCTTACACCATGGCCACCATCACTAGCAGAACGGCGTTTACTTAGAGTGGTACAGCCGAGAGAGCGCAAGTGTTTGCAGGGTCATGCTGGTCAAATGCTCTGAACCAACCCGGAACAACGAAGCTGATGCAAGCCGGGCGGCCTCCCGATCAGAGCGGACCATGGCGTGCAGGAACGTGATGCAGGTGCCTTCGTGTGTGTTCCTGGCCTGTCCCGCGTTGTTGCCGTCCTCTTGGAACTCCTTCGCGCCTGGGTCTGCCAAGCAGGCATCAAGCTGTCGCTGGGTTATTCGAATATCAAGCCGCCGGCTTTTGCTCAGTAGATCTGCGATATGAGCCCGCAGGCTGTGGCTGCGAACGCTTTGTTGCAGACGGTCGAGGGCCTCCTGCCCTGCCGTGCCGTGCAGGGCCAAGCCATCGAGCGCGATGAAACTGAATTGGTCGTCACGCGAAACCGGGTCTTCCGTGGCGATCCGTTCCAGAGCCGCAACCGCGCCCGGGGGATGGAGTCGGCCAATGGCCAGCAGGACAGACCCCTGGCCCGTATTCCGCCAGGCTCTACCGCGTGCGAGCGGCCCCAAGAGGGCTAGCCCTACCGCCTCGTCGCCTTCGCGGGCCAGACAGTCGATTACCCGGTAACCTGGCTCGTTGCCGACCTGCAACCAGAGAGTCAGGGCTGGGATACCGCGCCGATCCCCCACGACGGCTGGGCGGTGGACCGTGTACTTGCCATTGATTTCCGTCGCCTGTTCTTCTTCACCACCAGTGAAGGTTACCATGGCGTCAGCAGCCATGTTTTGCACCGTGGGATCGACATCCTGAAGTGCCGCAATTAGGATAGGCAGGGTGAGTTCGCGTGCCTTATCCGCTGCACCATCACGGTCAGGAACGGAAGCTGGCCAAGTAGCATAACTCGCCGTGGCGGGGCGTTTCTGGGTCAATTCCGCTAATGAGAGGCAGGCCATGCCGCGTTGCCGCGCATCGCCGGTCTTCGCCAACGCGACCAGACGATCCAAGGCGGAAGGTCCCCACCGTTTAAGGAGCGC
The DNA here is from genome assembly GCA_947470885.1 of Planctomycetota bacterium. Taxonomy (GTDB): domain Bacteria; phylum Planctomycetota; class UBA11346; order UBA11346; family UBA11346; genus CAIUVD01. The sequence goes on along the minus strand of CANIXE010000039.1, from coordinate 1,805 downwards.
CTGGGTCACATCGATGGCCAAGGTGTCGTTTAGCTGGATACCTTCTCTGCGTTTGCCGGCCGAGAAAGCCTGCATCAAAAGCGCCTCGCCTCGCGGATCAGGGTAGCGACCAAGCTGGAGCAGCGCCATCCTGGCCAGATCCTCATGCTTGCGCTCCTGGGTGATGGCCAGCAAGGCTTCGACGAGTCGATCGTCCGTGCACTTATCGGCAGCTTGCAGATAGACCCGGACGCGATCGCTCCAGCCCGCTAGATTTCGGTCGGCGGCCAGGGTCTTGAAGCCTTCCAAAATCTGCTCCACCGCACGGATGTCGCCAAGATCGGCCAGCACCTTCGTACCATAGCGATGCCTGGTCATGGCCAGTCCGGTATCGGCCTGAGCTGGAACTAGTTTGGGCACCATCGCCGCCTGGGCCGCTGCGTGGGGGCCGTAGGCTTCAAGGGCAGGTACCACCGGATTGCTTCCGCCGGGCGCTCCCATATCGGCTGATGCAGCGATGACCGGGATTGAACGTTCGTCGCCCAGGCCGGCCAAGGCGTTAGCGGCGATGCCGCGCCAAATGGCGCCGGAACCGAACAGGCACTCAGCCTCCAACAGCGGCCGGTCAGCCGGGCCGAAAACGGGTTCGGTGGTCGCCGTATGCGACTTCACCAAGTTGCGGCCTATTCTGACAATGAGGCCGGTGCCCCAGGCGTGCATGCTGCTTATGTGATTGGCCGAGTTCAGCAATACGCGACGCATCCGTATCGCCGCCGCTGGATCGGCTGCCTCGGAGACAATCGCAGAGCACAGGGTACCGAGGCGCAATTCGGCGCGGGCGGTTGCCGGCATAGCGGCGGCTACCGGACCTAGGGGTCCGAGCTCGCTTGCTCGCGCCAGCCAAAGCCGATGGCTCTCCCCGCGACGGCGGGCGGCCCCGGCGATCAGCCCCGGCTGGGCCGAGGTTGACCCAGCGACCCACAGGACCAGGGCGGCGGCTTCAGAGATCCGGGAATCCTCGGCGTTCACACGCCGGGTTAGCTCATCGCGTTGTCCTTCCAAAAGCAGGAGTCCGGCTTCGGCCAGCGCAGCCCAGGGTTTGTCGGTCAGGGTGGTCCGCAGGGCGGCGATCGCTTCAGGGCCGCCGATCCGGATGAGAGCCAGCAGACCCTCGTCTCCCGCCTCCAGAATGGCGGTGGCAGTGTCTGCAGAGTGCATCGCCCCCGCCTGCTCGCGGAGCAACTGGGCGTCAACCGTCCCAGGACCGCGCTGGCCTTCGAACTTGGCGATCTCGGTGACATAGCGCTGGCGAGCTGTAACGACCCAACTGGCGATGATGGGGACCAGACTGGTGTCTCCTGTGGTCGCTAGAACACAAAGCTCTTCGCGTTGCCGTTCATCGATCCCGGAACCAGATCGAATCAAGGACCCGGGGCCAATCAGGCTGCGTCTGTGAACGTATGGGATGAGGCTTTCGCCTGTTGCCCGGCGCAGTTCAATAAGCAGGTGCGGAGCCCACTGACGCGCAAGATTCCAGCGCAGCGCAGCGATTCGCCGCGTCCCATCGTCGGTGGCCTGCACCCAGCCGATCAGCTTCCGCGTGGTTTCCATGGCGAGGTCCGTTCGGGAGCCTGGGCTTCCAGCTTCCGGATTCGCGCTCCAGGTCCGCAGCGTCGCTTCGAGCGGGCTCACGATGGCCGGGCCATAGCAGGCGAGCGCCCCTGCTATTCGATCGACATGATAGCGTTGTCCTGGGCTTGTCCGGATTGTGGGATCATCTGGGAAGTCGCTGCCGCTGGATTTCGATTTCCGTTCTGCAGTGAAGG
>CANIXE010000038.1 GCA_947470885.1 Planctomycetota bacterium | reverse complement strand
CCGGGCGGCCCAGGCGGTGGTCGCCAACAATCAGCAGCGGGAGGCGAAGACCATCCGCACCGACAATCCCGAGGGCACGCCCCTCAAGCTGGTGGCGGTGGATGATGAAATGGACGAGAGCTACGGCATCGCCGCAGCCTGCGACCGGATGCACCGGGAGGGCCGGCCCTGGGCCAGCCTGGCGATTTTCTATCGGACCAACGCCCAGTCCCGGATCTTAGAAGACGGCCTGCGCCGGCGGGGTATCCCGTATCGGATTGTCGGTGGCCAGCGGTTCTACGACCGGGAAGAGGTGAAACACGTCCTGGCCTGGTGCCGTCTGCTGGTGAATCCCGCAGACTGGACGGCTCTCCAACGGGTGGCCAATGTCCCCAAGCGGGGCCTGGGGGACAAAGCCCTGGACAGCCTGCAATTGCTGGCGGACGACGTCCTGGTCACTGCCTGCGAGGTCCTGGAACGGGATGCCCTGCTGGAACGTCTGGCCGTGGGCCGCAATGCCGCGCCCATGAAGGAATTAGCCCGGCTCTGGCGGATGCTCAAAAAGCTGCCCACCCAGAATCCCTCGGCGTGCATCAGGGGTGTCCTGGAATTCACCGGTCTGGAAGACCATTACACCCAGACCGAAGAGGAAGCTGCCAAGGCCCAGGATCGCCTGGCCAACATGCGCGAAGTCATCAGCGCCGCCGAACAGTACCAGGAAGGTTTCCCCGCCGGTGGCCTGGGGGGCTTCTTGGAAGTCGTCGCCCTCAACACCGAAGAATCCCGGGAACAGGTTGGGGACGCCACGGATCGAGTAACCCTGATGACCCTCCATGCCGCCAAGGGCCTGGAATTCCCGGTGGTGTTCGTCACCGGCTGCGAACAGGGCGTATTCCCCCTGATGCGGGGTGGCATCATCCAGGATCTGGAAGAAGAACGTCGGCTGATGTACGTTGGCATCACCCGGGCGATGGAGGAGTTGTACCTCTCCCGGGCTCGGTCGCGAATGATGTACGGCCAGACCTACCGCAACGAGCCTAGCCAATTTCTCAGCGAAATCCCCAGCGATTGTTTCGAATCCAAGGACGCCACCGGCCGCCGGATCCTCCCCGAGCCCACCGGCCACATGGATCCCCGCCTGGCCAAGGCCATGGCCGCCGCCAAGGAACGGATGGAAAAAACCGTCCAACAGGCCAAGTCCTCGGCCACCCCGGCGGAGCCTTTTGACGAGACCGATGACGACAACTACATCGAGGACAGCCTGGGCCGGATCCGCAAAAAAGCCCAGAAATCAGGCCCCGACGCCCCAACCATCCTGTCCACTGATCCCTACCGCCCTGGCGAACGGGTGATCCACAGCACCTTCGGCCGGGGTACCGTCCAACTCTGCCGCGGCCCTGCCGACCGTCGGGCCATCGTCATCGAGTTCGGCGGCACGATCGGTGTCAAGGAACTGCAGTTGGCCTTTGCGGCGAGCCGGTTGTCCCGGGAATGAACCAAAATCCGGCGATGAATTCACGCGGAGACGCGGAGACGCGGAGAAGGCAAGAGGTTGGACTAGAAATCGACGTTCACCAGGAGGGTGATCCGTCGATGACATTGGTTAAGCGCGAAAGAACGGTGTTCTCCGCGCCTCCGCGCCTCCGCATGAAAAATCCAATGCGGCATTTAGGATGAATTGGGGGTGATGTTATGGGGTACCTGACCCCGTGTCCGTGGGGTCAGCGCCTGGGCACGATCACCAGGGCCAGGCCGCCATACTCGTTTGCCACCCATTCCCGGGTCCGGTCCTGAGGAACGATGTCCAGGGGGTCATGGACGGTGAACCCATGGCCTACCCCGCGCAAAACCACGGCATGGCGCATCTTGGGGAAGTCCACCACCGCAACTTGTCCGGATTTTTCCAGGTCATCCAGGCTCATCCCCTGCAGTTTTGCGGTGAATGGGGTGCCTTCCAAGGTCAGCATCAAAGCCCGAAAGCTGTTGAAGATCGTCGTGCCGTTTTCCCGGGTGAATGACAGTTCCGCCATGTGCCGTTCGCTGACCTGGATGCCCACGTAGGACAGGGCGATGGCGCATGACGCGGGGACGCAGGTGTGCATGGTGCTTTGGGCCAAGTGGTGATCCTGATCCGGGAAGATCTCTTTGCCGTGGATTTCTGGGCGGATCATCCACCACGTTTTTTGCCCGCCCATCACCAGGACCATGAATAGCAGCATCCCCAGGGCGCGGCGATTGCGGATCTCCGGGATCTGGGGAATGGCCAGGCCCAGGAACAACACCCCCAGGAACACCACCCAGGAATCCTGGAGCCAGATATACCAGACGAAGGGGAAGAGGGCGGCCTCCCACACCGGAAACTGGTAGAGGGCGCTTTTCACGCAGATCAGAGCGCAGGCCAGGGCCAGGATCCCGATCACCGTGGCCCTGCCCCGGTGCTTCGCCCAGCCCCCCAGGAACCACGCCCCGGCAGAGATGGTAATAGCCAGACCATTCACGAGCAGGTAGGGGATGAGTTCCATGGTGGTTCAAGGCTTCAGGGTGGGGGTGATGCCTTTGGACGTGACCAACGGGCCATGGTCCTGGCGACGGTGATCATCCCAACGGGGCGGGCCTCCAAGGCATCGGCCCAGGGTGCTTGCACCTCCGCCGCATGGGCTTGCCAGGACCAATCCCTCTTGGCGATTGGCCAGAGATTCCACCCGGATGCGCGGTGGAGGAGTCCGCAGCGATCCAAGGTGAACCAGTCCAGTCCCAGGGGGGGAGGTCCCTCCCGTCGCTGGCCTTGGGCAATGCCTGAAACCTGAAGTCCCGTCCCGTTCACGCGGATCCGGGGTCCAGGCAACGGGAAAAGGGAATGATCCAGGTAGCGGTGGAGGAACGCATTGCCGATGTGATGGGACCCGCGGTGCACGAAATGGCAGGGAATCAGCCAGCCAGCAACCTTTAAAGTCCCAAGTCCCGGTAGGCCATGCCAACGCCAGACCTGGAATTCCGCGGCGGCAAACAACAGGAAGGCGGAACCACCCTCGGTCACGGGCGTCAAGTCGGGCAGTAAATCCTCGGCGGTGGCCTTGGGTAATCGCCAGACCAGGAAATGATCGTATCCGATGCGGGCGGCGATCACGGGCGATCCCGATGGAGATAGAGCCAGATCTGGAGGGATTTGAGATTGGCGGTGGTGTAGCCCAGGGCGAATATCATTCCGGGCAGGCACAGCCAGCCGGTGGTCGAGGTGAACCAGCCTCCCCCGGGGATCGCCATCACGGCCCACCAGAGTCCGGCGAGGAGATACACCACACCCGTGGAGATCAGGAAACCCAGCAGAAAGAGGGCCTGCCTGCGGAGAAAGGGCAGAGGACGTCGGGCGATGCCGCGCAGGGCACGTCCGGCGCTGACGAGATCACCGGGGGGCAGGCACAGGCCGGCGTAGAGAATTCCCGCCACCAGCCAGACCGGGGGCATGGCGATCAGCCACCAAGGGTAGGTCGGGGCCAGGGCCACGGCGAGCAGGCAGAGACTGGCCAGGGCACTGGGCAGGAACAGGAACGGCCGTAGGCACCAATGTAGGCTTGTTGCCCAGGATTCGCGAGCATCCCCGTGAACCGCCAAGGCCATCCGTCGGGTGATGGCTCCGCCGATCACGGCCCACCACCACGTCCAGGCGGCGAGAACCAGGAGGAGTCGGCCCCAGGCACCGGCATCAATGAGCCGAACGGCAGCAGAGGCCAATGCCATTCCGGGATCCTGGGGCGTCGGAGGGGCAACCATCAGAAGCAAGGCCGCGCTCGCCACGATGGATCCGGCAATCACCAACACGGATTCCGGACGAGCCGCCAGCAGGTGGATGCGCAGGAGTTCCGGACCCAGATCGGCCAGTACCCGACCCAGGCGCAGGAAGGCTGGGAAGCGACCCGGAATGTTCTCCGGATGCTTGGCCAGGGATCGGACCAAGTGGGTCCGGGAAAATTCCCCGCAGGTCAGCAGACGGAAGCCTTCGTCATGGAACCAGGTCCGCCAGGACCAGGTCTTCTGCCACGGGAACAGGGTGGCTTCCATGATGCTGGCAGGTTGGCCGGAGATTTCGCCGGCGTGGACGACCGCCATCGCCCAGCAGAGAAATTCCAATTTGCGGGCGATCATGACTACGGGATCACCCGTGCGGACCACTCCGGCGATGCGGGGCAGCCGGGGATCGCAGGTGATGATCGCCCCATGGGCGCCAACGAGGGTGCGGATGGGAAGCTCCCGCAACCGTTCCAGGGTGGAGATCCAGGCCCGGTGATCCGTGTCGGCATTGGGGGAGGTGAAGATCTCATCCAGGAAGGCATCGCCGGCGAACAGCACGCCGTCCTCCCGGGCGAACAGCACCAGATGGTCGAGACAGTGGCCATCAGCGGGGATGACTTCCAATCCGCCCACGGTGGTACCGATACGACGCAGATCCGTGGTCACCGCCTGGGCCGCTTGGCCCATCAGGAAGTGGCGACCACCGGGAAGGATCGGCGGTGTTCGCAGCGCCGCGAGGGTGGTCGGCGCGGCGAACACCGGAATACCATAGTGATCCGCGAAAAAGGCGGCATTTCCCAGATGTTCTTCATGCCAGTGGGTGCAGACCACGGCAACGGGCGGTTCCTGCTCCTGAAGATGTCCCTGGACGGTATGCCTCATGCCTGCCGGCCCGGGGTCGATCAGAATTCCCTCCCAACGCAGCCAGGTGAACCGTTCCCCGAACATTCCGGCGGTGATCAGCAATTCGCCACAGCCGACAAATCCCACCCGCAAACGGCCATTCAAAAAGTTCCACGTCCTGCCGCTGGTGCGAAAGGCAAACCACAGATCCACGGCGCTGATCCCTAATTGGCGCAGCAACATCCACGGCAGTAGGACGAAGAACCAGAACCAGTAGACCAGCCAGAACCTGATCCGTGCCTGGCGACTTCGCGCAGGAAACACGGGGATGGCTTGGGAAAATCCTGACGTCGACGGCATCGTGGTATCAATGCCATCCTGTGATGGTGGTCAATCCCGCCCAGGGAGGCGCGGCGCCCCAAGGCATTGTCGCTGGAATAGGGATCCTAGAACCTGCCCCCCATGTCCGGAACCATCGTCAACATCGCCGCCTACCTGTTCACCGCCGTGGCGGATCCGGGGGCTTTGCGACCGGTGATGACCGCCGTGTGCCAGGAACTGGCGCTGAAAGGCACCGTCCTGCTGACCCCCGAGGGGATTAACCTGTTTCTGGCCGGAACCCGGGATGGGATCGATGGGTTCCTGACTTGGTTGCGCCGGGATCCGCGTTTTTCCCCCATCCGGGTGAAGGAAAGCCTGTCGGCGGCCCAGCCCTTCCGCCGGCTCAAGGTCAAGGTGAAGGCCGAGATCATCACCCTGCGTCGGCCCCAGTTGCGTCCTGCCCAGGGTCGGGCGCCCTTGGTGACCGCCCAGGACCTGAAACGGTGGCTGGATCAGGGAATGGATGATGGCGGGCGGCCGGTGGTGCTGGTGGACACCCGCAATGCCTGCGAGGTCGCCGCCGGGACCTTTGTGGGTGCGCGACATTACGGGATTCGCAAATTCACCGAGTTCCCCGCCGCCGTGGAGGCCGACCGGGAGGCCCTGGCCGGGGCCACGGTGGTGACCTTTTGCACCGGGGGGATCCGTTGCGAAAAGGCCGCGTTGTTCATGGCGGAGGCGGGATTCGAGCACGTCCGGCAACTGGATGACGGGATCCTGGGCTATTTCGCCGCGGAGGGGGACGCCCATTATCAGGGGGGGTGCTTCGTGTTCGATGAACGGGCCGCGGTGGACGCCAGCCTGGCCCCGATGACACCCGGGATGATGTCGCCCGGCTGAGTCTGTCAGGGGGCTGGCAGGGTCAGGTTCCCCGTGGGCAGCCGCCCCGGAGTCGGCAACTGGGCGGATTCCGCCAGCAGGGCCCGGTGCCGGCGATCGGCGTCGGCAAACCAGTCGACCAGCTTTTGGTCGGGTTTTTCCGCCCGAACTTGGGCCACGCCCTCCACCAGGGAACCGGCGGTGCCCTTCGTGGCCCGACCCAGGCCGTCGCTAATGGCGTCCCGGTCCAAGGTCACCAAGCCTCCCAGGGTGGTGAGCAGGCCGCCCCCCAGGTTCTTGCCGGCATCGACCACGGTCTTCGCGCCGCCCTTCACTGTATCAATGCCTGTTTTGACCACCGTGGACCCGGCGGACAGCAGGCTGTCGCCGGTGCGGTGGAGCAGCGCGCCCAACAGGGGCGTGAGGGAAAGATCCAGATCATGGACCGGGCCGGCCACCCGGATGGGGAAGGTTACGCCCCGTTCATTGCGCAATTCCGCCCGCAATTCAAGGCCGGCTGGGCCATGGGCGATGGCCGCGCCCAGGTCCAGGGCCCGACCACCCAGCAGGGTGCGGGAACCCCGGGGCAGCACTGGACCCAGGGTGGACAGGTCCAAGCCGGTGGCGTGGCATCTGGCATTCGCCACGGGCAGTCCCGAGGTGAAGGGGGCTGCATCGGCGCGGATTCCCAGGTGGGACGGTGGCAGTCCGTCCGGTTGGAGTAGGCGGGCCGAGGCGCCAAGCCGGGCGGGCGGGGTGGTCAGCCCTGGGGGCGGGTTAATCCACAGGTCCGTGAGGGTGAGGTCACCCTGGTCCACGTTGATCTGCCAGGGGGGATCGGCCACCTGGCCATCCGCCCAGACACCCTGGAAACCATCCAGATGCAGGGAGCGCAGGTGGATCGGCTTGGGTGGCGACGTGCTGACCTGGGCCGATCCGCCGGCCGGCAGCAGGGAAGCCAGCCGCTCCACCGTGGCATTCAAGCTGTTGAGTCCCCGTTGATCCCGGTCGCCCTGAATGGTCAAACCCTGGATCTCCACGGCGAAGGCCAGGGGATCCCGCTGGTTGGCAATCGGATCCACAGAGGCCGTGACACCAGACCAGGCCAACGCCGGGCTGGTGCCATTTGGGCCGGGAATCATCAGGGTTCCGACCTGAATTTGAATGAGCCGCCAGGCCAGGGCACCGGGATCCGCCAGATCCAGGTGGAGGTCGTCCACGGTGGTGGTCAAGTGCTCCAGGCGGGCGGTCCACTGGCCACCGTTCCGGTGATCTTCGAACATGACCAGGGCATCTTCCACCTCAATTCGGGTGATATCCACCGTGCCCTGGGGGGGTGTCGGGGGTAGACTGGGCGTAGGCCGGGGGACCAGGGCATGGGCCAGATTCACCTGTCCGTCGGCCCGGCGGATCAGGTGGAGAGTCAGGCCGGACACCCGGATCCGGGGCACCCGGACGACCGGACCCAGCAACGATCCCGGTTGCACCGCCACCGCGACGGCAGCCACCGTCAATAACGGAGCCCCGGAAAATTCCTGAGGTTGGAGCAGGGTCAGGTCTGAAAGTTCCGCGGTTCCCGCCCAGGGGGTGATCCGGGCCTGGGCCAGCGACCCACCCCCGGTCAGACGTTGATTCAGGACCGACGCCAGACCTGCTCGAAATAACTGGTGTCGGGCCAGGATCACGCCCAGCAGCAACAGGCCCCCCGCCAGGGCGATCCCGCCCACCAGCCAAAGCCAGCGGCGGCGGGATCGAACTTGGCTGACGGGTCCCACGGGGTGCTCAGGCTCAGCCGTTGGCGGCGGTCCGGTAATCCAGGCGTCCGACCTGGAAGCCCATGCGGTTCACCGCGTCCAGGTAGGCGATGGCGCTGGCGTGAACGATGTCCGTGCTCAGGCCCTTGCCGCCGACGCTGACTTCTTGGCCGTTGGCGGTCAGTTTGGCCCGCAGGCTGACTTCGCCCTGGGCGTCACCGCCCTTGGTGACCGCCCGCAGGCGGTAGTCCTCGATGGTGCCTTCAATGCCGCAGATCCGGTTGATGACTTTCACCACGGCGTCCACCGGGCCGTCCCCGGTGGCGGCATCGATCACCGCCTCGCCGGCCTTGGACAGGCGGACGGTTGCAGTGGCCAGGGCGGCGGCCCCGGCGCCGGCACCCGCGGCAGCGGAGCTGTGGATCCAGTCCAGGCTCCACACCGCCAGGGTCTTGCCCCGGACGGCCTCTTCCACCAGGGCGATCAGGTCGCCGTCGTAGACTTCTTTTTTCCGGTCCGCCAGGGCCTTGAAGGCCTCCATCAGCTTGGGCATGTCGGCGTCGGTGACGCTGACTCCCATGGCCTGCAGGCGTTTTTCCACCGCCGCCTTGCCGCTGTGCTTGCCCAGAACCAGGTTGGTCATGGGCACGCCCACGCTGGCGGGGGTCATGATCTCATAGCACTCGGGATTTTTCAGGACGCCGTGCTGGTGGATGCCGCTTTCATGGGCAAAGGCATTGTCCCCCACCACGGCCTTGTTCCGTTGCAGGGGCAATCCGGTGATGGACTGGACCAGACGGCTGGCGCCGTACAGCCGCTGACCATCTATGCCGGTGGTGATCCCGGGGAACTGATCCTTGCGGACCCGCATGGCCATCACGACTTCTTCCAAGGCGCAGTTGCCTGCCCGTTCGCCGATGCCATTGATGGTGCATTCCACCTGGCGGGCACCGGCCCGGACGGCGGCCAGGCTGTTGGCCACCGCCAGGCCCAGGTCATTGTGGCAGTGAACCGAGATCACCGCCCGGTCGATGCCTTTAACGTGGGTCCGCAGGTAGGTAATCAGATCCGCGTAGTCGGAAGGGTAGCCATAGCCCACGGTGTCGGGGATGTTCACCGTCTTGGCCCCGGCGTCGATCACCGCCTGGACGACTTCCGCCAGGAATTCCGGCTCGGTGCGGCTAGCATCCTCTGGGCTAAATTCGATGTCGTCGATCAGGGTCTTGGCGTAGGCCACGGCCTCCCGGGCCTGCTTGACGATCTCGTCCTTGGCCTTGTTCAGTTTAAAGGTGCGATGGATCGCGCTGGTGGCTAGGAAGACATGGACCCGGGCCCGGTCGCCGGCGGGTTTGACCGCTTCGGCAGCCCGGTCGATGTCGCCCTTCAGACTGCGGGCCAGGCCGCAGATCCTGGCCCGGGTGCTGGCCTTGGCGATGGCCTGGACGGCATTGAAGTCGTCCACCGAGGCGACGGGGAAGCCGGCTTCGATGACGTCCACCCCCAACAGTTCCAGGGTGCGGGCGATCTCCAGTTTTTCCGCCAGGTTCATGCTGGCGCCGGGGGACTGTTCGCCGTCCCGCAGGGTGGTGTCGAAAATGATGACGCGGTTGGGATCGTTGGGATTCATGGGGATAACGGTTCCGGCGGGCCGGAATCCTAGGGGCGTAGTGTTGGCGGGGGGATCAGGCCGGCAGTGGCGCGGATCCGGAAAGGGGGCTCGACCAGGATGGCGACGTCGGGACGCAACACGTCAGACGGCCAGGACCGGGAACCCCTCGGTAAGTCGCGCCGCAAGCGAATGATGAGGGATGCAGCGCGTCATGCCCGAAAAGTACGGAAATTCCCGTCGGGGCAAGGGGATGGTTCGCCGGCTTGGCTTGCCACCCGTGGATGAGTAGTCGCGAACCACTGCAAGAGACGGAACTTGCACCAGCCCGGTTCATCGCCAATGCTCATGCACCATGGGTTTCGCCGGCAATCTCCGTACTCTATCCCTCCCGGAAGTCGTTCAGACCCTGGCCCGTATCCAGGCCACGGGTGTCCTGCGCCTGGCCTCTTCGGCGGGTGGACGGGACATCATTTTCAAAGATGGGACGATCATCGGGGTCGTGGTGCGGGAGGGGGTTGAAAAACAGATCCTGCTCCAGCGGATGATCATGCAGGGAGTCATCGATGCTTCTGCGGCTGCGGCCATCAGTGCCAGTGGCGCGGAAACCAACATTGTCCGCTCCCTGGTGGAGCAGGAATTGGTGACCGAAGCGGAAGTCCTGGATGCCCGACGGCAACACACGGAGGAGGAACTTCACGATATCTGTACCTGGGATTCGGCGGATTTCGTGTTTCATGATGTTGGCCCTGATGCGGACGAGATCAACGAGGCGGTGGGCCGGATGGGCCGCTTCGGAATGTCATTCAATACCAACAGCCTATTGATGGAGGCGGCCCGGCGGATGGATGAATGGAGCCGCCTCCAAGAACGCATCCCCGACGGCGGTTTTGTCCTGGGGGTGGCCAATGGTCAGGATGAAGCTTTGGCCCTGGCAGGCGCGGAATTCCCCGCTTCGGCAGTGGTGCCATTCATCGATGCCATGCGCACCGTGGACGATATCGTCAAAGATGCCGTGGTGACCCGCCTGGAGGTCTATCAAACCCTGGTGTCCCTATTGGATCAAGGATTGGTCTGTCAACTTTCCCGGGAAGACTTGCTGTCCTACGGCGATTATTGGCGGGATCAGGGTCAGTACGAATTGGCAGCAAAACTGTACCGCCGGGCGCTGAACATCCAACGCCAGGATCTGGAAACCCAGGGAAAGCTTGGCTCATGTCTGGAATTTCTCGGTTCCAGTGATGAGGCAGCTGCCTGCTACAATCAGCTGGCCATCAGTTGGGTGGACACCGGCGATGTCGAAAAAGCCATCGATTATGCCCGCAATGCGGTGAAGCTGCTGCCCAACAAGCCATTCCAGCATCTCACCCTGGTGCGCTGCCATCTGATGCGGGGCGACCAGGTGGCGGCGGTGGAAGAACTGAAAAGAGTGGTGTCCATCTACTTGCAGCTGGGTCAGCTGGAGGACGCCCGGGGCACCTGTTTAAAAATTTTGGATATATCCAGAAATGATGAATTCGCCCGGCGGGAACTGTCAAAGATCCTCTCCCAGGTGGAAAACGATCAGCAGTCTGAGGACGTCATCGTCTGCATCCAATGCGGCACGGTAAATCACCGGGAGGCGACCCACTGCACCCAGTGCAAGGCGTCCCTCCAGTTGACCTGCCTAAGCTGCCACCGGGTTGTGGCGGTATCCGATCGGCTGTGCATTTTCTGCGGTGCGCATCCCCACGCCGGGGCACCCCCCAGGAGGGCGGGGGGCAGTCCCACCACGTCCCGGATCATCAACAAGGGACACCAGCAACGGGGTCAAGCGCCCGGGATTGCGGCGGCGGTTGCCGCCGAGGCGGCAGCCCAGGCACCGGTTCCCGCTCAAAGCGAAGCGGAACCCTCGGCAGAGATTCCCAACGCCAAGCCGACGACGGCAACCGTTCCCTCGTTGGCCGCCAATGCAGATCCAAGCAATCCACCATCTGGGGGCGGCACGGCCGTTTGGCGGCGCAAGTTGGAGGAGCAGCTGACCATTGCCCGGACCCAGGAGGAAGCGGGAAACCTGGACTTGGCCCTCACGGCTTGGCGCGAAGTCGCCAAAATCCAGGTGGACAACGTCCAACTATTGACCCATATCAAAGAACTGGAAACCCGGGTAAATCAGGAATTCATTGAAATTAACATCGATCTCGGCCATCGACGCCGGCGGACTCGCCACTATTGGCAGGCGGCCCGGGCATATAAAGCCGCCCTGCGGGCGATGCGTTCGGATGATCCCCGGGCCAAACCTGTCCTCGATGCCCTGGCCCGCACCGAGCACGACCAGCGGCGCATTGGCCTGGTCTATGGCGTTTCGATCCTCGTTCTCGCCATCGGTGGCGTCCTGGCGATGCGACCCTATTACCAGAGT